>NZ_JANXWG010000128.1 GCF_025351285.1 Novosphingobium sp. | reverse complement strand
AGTGATCATCGCCGGCCTCGCAGCGCCTGCAGGGCGAACAGCGCGGCGATCAGAACCAGCCCGGAATTGGCCACGAGCCGCAGCAAACGCCACGGCACCCCGATGACTTCGCTCGTTTCGTGCGCGTTCCACAAATCGGCCTGGATCCATCCCGATCCGGCCAGCAGCGCAACGAAAAACAGCATTCCTGCCAGCGCGGAAAGCCGGTCTGCCAGTTCACGGCGCGGAGGTGGCAGACGGTCGAGGAGGAGGTGGATGCGCGCGTGTGCCAACAGCGCCGTCGCACGCACAAGAGCTATTGTCCCGGCGACGAGCACGCAGACCTGAACCAGTTCGATCGCGCCGTGGAGCGGCAACCCGATCCGTCTCCCGATCACCGCGCCGACGTTGATCGAGGTTGCGGCAACAAGCGCACTGCCGCCCAGCCACACGCCGATCCGGGTCAATGGCGCGGTCATGCTGCGATAACCCGGCCGGCGCGATCGACCCGGATCGGTGGCAGACCCGCCGCGATCGTGATCGCTTCAAGGTACTTGCGGATTTCGCCCGCGCGGGGTTCGGCTGCAAGAACCGGGCGCCCCGGCGGCTTCACGTCGACAGCGATCATGCTGACCGACAGCACCGCATCGTCTGTGTAATCGAGACGCACGAGCATGGCGTTGACGGCCTCCGGGTGGAACGGAGCCAGGCTATAGGCGGGATCGGGCTCGAAGCCGAACAGCACCTTGCGCCGCTCCGCCCAAGCGGCGCGGGCGGGATGGTTTTGTGATGGGCTCAACGCACGGGTGACGACGCAGCCGTTGCCCAGGCCGTGGAGGATCGGCTTGCCCCGGTGGAACTCGATGCCGCGAATGATATGCGCGTGATGGCCGATCACGGCATCGGCGCCGGCATCGATCGCGGCATGGGCCACCGCGCGTTCGTAAGGCGCGAGCTTTGCGGGGGTGTGGACGATGCCCTTGTGGAGCGCGACGAGGACAATGTCCGCCTGCGCGCGTGCCGAAGCGATATCGTCGGCCAGGATTTCGCGGGCAGCATCGGTCATAGCTTCCAGCGGCGCGGTGGGGGCGATGGGCGATCCGTCTGCGGTTGCGATCGGCAGGTATGCGCAGCCGGCGCGCGCAGGGGCAGCCCAGGCGGCCTCGGGTCCGACGCAGTTGTAGGATAACAGCGCCACACGCCGCCCGTTGCGCGTGACGATCGCGGGCCGGCGCGCCTCGGCCAGGTCTTGTCCGGCGCCGGCGAAGGCCACCCCGCACGCGGCCAAACCCGCGCAGGTATCGGCGATCCCCTGCGCGCCGCAATCGGCGATATGGTTGCCCGCCAGGCTCAGCATCGCAAACCCGGCCTCCGCGATCGACGCCAGGTTTTCGGGCGGCGCTCCCGGCGCTGGCACGTCCCCGGCCAGTTCCGCGCCGCAAATGGTGTGCGGCACCTCCAGATGCCCGATCGCGAGATCGGCAGCGCGCAAGGCGGGCGCGATTCCCGCCAGCCAGTACGCGCCATCGGGCTCGTCGAGCACGAGATCGCCCGCCAGGACGATCGACAGAGAGCGCGCCTCAACCATCAAAAGTGCCGCCGCGCGCCCCTTGCCTCAGAACGACTTGCGGACGCTGACTGCGACCAGCCGGCCGATCGGATCGGACGCGGTGGCGTCATAGCCGCCGCTGCCGTTCCCGCTCGGCGCGATGTTGACGTATGGCGGGTCGATGTCGAACAGGTTGCGCACCTCGATCCCGAAGGTGAACGGCTTGGCGCGATCGCCCACCTTGAAGTTCAGGTTGAGGTCGATCGGGGTGTAGCTTTTGACCTGCTGGTTGGGGGTGACGGCGATGTTGGTATAGCCGTTGATATGCGTGGCGCGCAGCCCGATGCCGACCGGCCCCTTTTCCCAGTTGATCCCGGCGCGCATCTTGAACTTCAGCGGCTGGAAGATCTGGTTGAGCTGGTTGACAAAGGGCGCGGCGGGGGTCTGCGCGGTCTTGAACCCGGTCAGATACGTGCCGCTCAGGTTAAAGCGGAACGTCCCGGCCTTGTTGGTCTCCATCAGGTAGTTCGCGGTGAAATCGATGCCCCGGGTGATCGACCGGCCCAGGTTCTGGCTGCGCCCATCGACGAATAGCGTCGGCGTTGCCGGCAGGACCCCCGCCACCGCGAGCCCTTGCGATACCAGCGCGCTGATCGCGGTCGCCGCATCGGGGCCTTGCACGATCAGGCCGGTGCCGTTGAACTGCGACAGCCGGGTAAGCACCGCCAGATCGCTGAGCAACGCGATGACCTGGTTCTTGTAATCGACGCTGAAATACGTCGCCGAAAACTTGAGGTTGCGGGCCGGTTCGAAGTCGGCACCGAATGAGTAAGTGGTGGCGGTTTCGGGGCTGAGGCCGAGATTGCCACCCGAACGTGCCACGCCGACGATTGGCGCGCCGCCCGCCGGGTTCTGGTAGTTCTGCACGAACAACTGGTTCGAATTGCCGTAGATCTGCGGCAACGTGGGCGCGCGGAACGAGGTGCCGTAGCTGCCGCGCAAGGTCAGCCCCTTTACGGGGGTCCAGTTGACGCCGACCTTGGGGTTGGTGGTCTTGCCGACGTCCGAATAGGAATCGTAGCGCACCGCAGCGTCGATATCGAGTTTCTGGAAACCGCCCATCGCATTACCCGCTCCGAATATCGGGATGAGCAGTTCGGCATAAGCCGAATCGACCCGCCGGCCGAAGGTGCGGAACACCAGCGGCGTGGTTGGCGCGCCGCGCGCGGTGCCCAGATCGACTTTGAATTCCTGGCCCTCGTAGCCGAGCGCGAGCTTGACTTGGCCACCCGGCAGGCTGAACAGCCCACCGTTGAGCCGGGCTTCGTAGCCGGTGAAGTGGCCGATGGTCGGGTCGTTGGAAATCTGGTTGAAGATGCCCGCCAGCGTGCTCGCCGATGTCCGGCCCAAGCCATAAGGATCGAACGCGGTTGCCGGATTGCTGCTGGCCAGTGCAGCGTTCAGCGCGGCGTTGCCGACACCGATGGTGGTAAGCGACGTGTCGCTGGTGCGGCCCTTGTTGACCAGTGCTTCGAACTGGAAATCGTGAGGCAGTTTGATGCGGATGCCCGGCGTGATCTGCCAGCTTTCACCCGATCCGGTCTGGAGGTTGCGCGGCACGTCTCCGCGGAAATTGTAGTCGAGCGCGTAGCTCGTGCCCGCGAACCCGGCGGGCCGCACGAAGAACGCGTTGGTTTGCGGTACGGTCAACGTTGCGCTGGCATAGCCGGGCAGGCGCTCGAAGCTGCGCTTGGAATAGAACCCGTCGGCAAACACCGTCAGCCAGTCGGTGAGTTCGAAGGTCGCGGTGCCGTTGACCGAATCGTACTTCTGCTTGGGGATCAGATCCTGTCCCTGCGCATCGCTGCAACGGTTGCTGGTGCCCGGGATCAGCGATGCGGCGGTGGCCTGGGTCACGCTGCCGGGGATGGCGTAGCTGGTCACCACGCCGGCCGTGGTGGTGCGGATCGTGCCGGGTGCGCAGCGCGTCAGGCTGTAGTCATTGCCGCCGAACGGGGTCTGGTTCGAGGTGAAGAACGGGCGGCTGTCGCCGTTGAGGTTGGTCTTTTCGACATGTTCGTAAGCGACCATGACCTGGCCGCGGCTCCACTTCTTGCCTACCGCCGCCCCCAGCGCATATTCGTGGTAGATGCCATCGTCGGACACCCCGGCGCGGCCGAAGGCTTCGGCGCCGTTGAGGCTGCGGCGCGGGATCAGGTTGACCACGCCGGCGATCGCGTCCGAACCGTAAATGGCCGAGGCACCGTCGGCCACGACCTCGACCCGGTCGACACCGAGCGTCGGGAGCACGGAGGGATCGGTCGAGCGGCTGTTGTTGACCACGCGGTGACCGTCGATCAGGATTAGCGTGGCGTTTGCGCCGATGCCGCGCAAGTTGATCGAGTTGCCGTAAACGATATTGCCCGCGCCACCCGACTGGCCGCGCGAATTTTCGCTGACGCCCAGGTCGAACACTTGCGGCAGTTCCTTGATCGCGCGATCGAGCGTGACGCGGCCGGATTCGACCAGGTCGGCGCGGCCGAGCGAAGTGATGGCCGACCCGACTGGAGCTTCGACGCGCACGCGGCTGCCGGTGACGACGATTTCGCCAGCGGATGGCGCGTCCGCGGGAGCGGGCGGCGGGGCGGCATCCTGCGCATGAACCGCAGGCGCGAGGGTGAGCGCAACCAGGCAAGTGCCCAGCATGGCGGTGGTGCGGAACGATGTCCTGTAAGGCATGGTGATCAGTCCCTTCATGATGATCTACTCCCTTCCATTGCGGGTCTTTGCCCGATCGGAATCTTGAGGATGGCGGCTAATTCAAAAGCGGCAGGTCGATGGACGAACCAGCGCCGCGGGTTACGGTCAGGACAGGCGGCGGCACTTGCGCGATGTCCCTGAGATTGCGCTGGCGCGGATCGGCGCCGGTGATCGTCACCCGCAGCCGCGCGCCGGCCGGCAATTCGCGCGAAACCGGGGTCAGGCCGATGGCGAGGGTTGCGGTTTGACCGACAGGGAGAGGAGCCGCATCGGCTTTCCTCCCCGAATGCCACGGCACGCCGAACGTCGGATAGGGCGCGGGCGAGATCTTGCGGTGCGAAAGCTTGATCCGCCCGAACGAAAGCACTTCGTCTTTCCCGCCGGGGTGAATTTCGTCAAGGTAGATGAAGATATCGGCATCGGGCTTGTCGGCGCTGACCGACAAGTGCGCGACTGGAAAGCCGACCAATGTCATGGGTTTGGCCAGCGGCGCGCTGGTGTAGCTCAGCCCGTGATCATCCATCGGGCCGGCCCAGAACGCGAAGTAGTCGGCCGGCGGCAACTTGTAGTCGACGGCAAAGCGGTCCTGGCCTGGCGCGCCCGCAGTCGTGCCTAGAATGCCGTCGTTGACCGAACGCGCGGTCCCGCTCCTGCCTCCGGCCAGGAACCAGCGCTGCGGCTTCGATGTGGTGCCGGGCAGCGCGGCGGTGTGCTGGAACGATCCCGTGCCGTCGCCGCGTTCGAGCCACCAGGTGGCGCGTGGCTCGCGCTCGATGCCGTTGTCGATGCCCTTGAGATAGTGGTCGAAATAGCGGCGCACCTCGCCGGTAAAATCGTAGCCCGGCGGCGGTACGCAATGGCTGCCAGGCCCGGCCAGGAACTTGCCGCCGGTGGCCGCCGCGCCTTCGAGCACTTGCGCGGTCGGCTCGTCCTGCCAGTTGCCCCAGAAATAGGTGGGGATCTTCGCGGCGCGGATCGCGGGCAGGTATTTGTAAACCGCCACTTCTTCCCAGAATGCGTTGCCGGTCAGCGGCGACACGCTGTCGCGGTGCGGCATGCCGTACCACAGCGGCGCCATCGGGGTATTGTTGGCGTGTTCGGCCACCGCGGCCTTGAGCAGCGCGCCATCGCCATCGTCATCGACCGGGATCGACGCGAGATCGACCGCGGGCGGTTCGTCGGGCCGGGTATTGAATTGCGTCGGGATCCCGCCGTTGCGCACGAAGGCGTACTTGTCGAGTTCGGACGCACCGATGAACGCGGCCTTGAGCGAGGGCGGCGCGGTCGTCGCGGTCTGGAACACGGTGCCGCCGAGGTACGAGCAGCCCATCATGCCGACCTTGCCGGTTGCATAAGCCTGGTGCGCCAGCCACTCGACCAGATCGTAGCCGTCGCGCGCCTCGGTGCGGTCCTGGAACCCGCGCCGATGGCCGAACGATGCCCCCTTGCCGCGAATGTCGGCGGTGGCGACGACATAACCCGCACGGATCAGCGAGCGCAGCGCCAGCCGGTCGTTGAGCGAAAGTTCGATCACCTGGCCCTTTTCGTCGCGGAAGCGGGCGCGGTACGGGGTGAACGCAAAGATCACCGGCAACTTTTGAGTGGCAACCCCGCGCGCGTCCGCCGGGCGATAGATGTTTACCGCCAGCCGGGTGCCGTCGTGGACGGGTACGTAGACCGAAGTGCGCGCAAAGTCGGGATAGGAGTCGGGCGCAGCGGACTGGGCAGCGGACTGGGCAACAGCCTGGCCCGTCATTCCCAGCAATGCGACAGCCAGAGCCATCTTGCGCATCCTCGATTCCCTGCCTTTGCAAATTGTCGACAATCTCATCGGCAATTTGCGGTTTGGCCGCAAGAAAAATGATGCTGACGAAATTGTTGACAATATTGTGCGGTTTCGGGCAAAAGCTCGTCATGTCCACGCAGCCAGCCGATGACCGATCCCGCGCTCCCACCGCAGCCGAAATCGCTGACTGGATCCGTGAACGCATCCGCCGCGGCCGCTTCGTGCCCGGCCAGCGGCTGGTCGAGATTGACATCATTCGCGGCACCGGTGGCAGCCGTTCGAAAGTACGCGACGCGCTGCAACGGCTCGAAGGCGAAGGGCTCGTCACTATCGAGGAATTTTGCGGCGCATCCGTACGTACCGCAAGCCTGGAGGAGGTCCGCCAGATCTACCGCGCGCGGGCGGCGCTCGAAGGTATCTCGGCAGCCGACTTCGCCCGCCACGCCAGCGCGGGGGATCGCTTGCGCCTGCGCGAGCTGCATGGCGGGCTGGAGTCCTGCGTCAGCGGCAACGCGCCCGAACGCTTCGGTCGGCTCAACGGCGAATGGCATGGGCTGATCGTGTCCGGATCGGGAAACGTGGTGATCGGCGATGTGCTCCAGCGGCTCAACGTGCCGATCCATCGCCTGCTGTTCGAAAGTTTCTACAGCGCCGAACGGTTGCGCACCGCGATCGACGATCATCGCGCGATCATCGAGGCGATCGAGGCTGGCGACGCTACACTCGCCGAGGCCGCCATGCGCCGTCATATCGAAGACGGGTTCGAAACCCTGTCGAGCATCGACCACGAAGTGAACGGCTGAGGCGTTATCACCATGAAGAGCCGATGCCAGGCTCGGGATCTGTTGCTTCACTTGCAAGGTTTACGAAGGGTTTCACGCCGCTTCCGCCAGCGGGTCGCCCAACAACAATACGAACTTTACCTATTGGTTTTAGTGGCTTGCCGCCAGCCACATTTGCCTGTGACCAACATCGAATATGATGTGTTGATCTGCGAAACTGCCCCATGTGATGGCAACTTCACCATCGGTACACTGGCCAGATCCACCTGAAGTACCAAGGGCAGTCAGCGGGACGCCGCCCAATGAGACTTTGACAAGCGGGTGGCCGGAAATATCTGAATCCGCAGGTCGTCCCACAATAGCCATCCGGATGGGATCGCCGTGTTCATTGCGCGCATCAGCAATCAGGCAGCCACTGATCTTCGACACTGAAATGGCTGCCATGCGCATGCCCTTGCCAACGTGACGGTCGCCCTGATCGAAAACACGCACTTTGGACCGCTTGAAGTCGAAGCCGATCCTCATGTCACTCATCAAATCTGACCCAATGATCAAATCCGTCGCGGGCCGTGTTGGCTGAATGTTGACCTGATGAATGCGCATTTCGTCGCGGTCGATGCCCACAACGCGATTCTTGATAACCTGCTGGGGCCCACGAATTTCCGGGTCGACCTTCAGATATCGTGCTTGTGACGGATCGGCGATCGTAATCGGCGCAGATGGATCGATCACTGCCTCGACTGGCTGCAAATCGATCCTGGCAGAAATCAACAACAATCCCGCCTTCAGGATGATCTTGTGAGACATGACGCCGATCGGACCGGACATGACTTCAATCCTCTTTTGACTGGACGCCCAAATTTGTCCCTGTCGCTTGGAACAAGGCCACGCTGTCGCTCAACCGCGCTGCCTGGGCCTGAACAAGAAGCGCGGAGGCCTGCGAGGCGGCAACCGATGCATTGAGAAGGGCAGTCGTGCCCAAGGCGCCCAACTCGACTTGGCGGCGGGTCAGTCGCAGCGAACTGCTTGCTGCGACGTCTGCGCGCGATGCGGCGTCGAGCGCGGCTGCGTCGGTCTTGAGCCCGGCCAGCGCATCATCGACGTCGAGAAACGCCTGCAGCGCTACTGACCGGTACTGCGCCTTGGCCGCGTCGAGCGCGGCGGCACTCGCGCGCTGCTGATGCAATAGCTGGTGCGAGTGAAAGATCGGCTGGGCCAGTGTGCCGATCACCGCGAAAAATGGGTTGCCGCTGGCAAACACATCTTCGATCCGGTTGGCCGATCCACCGATATTGCCCGAAAGCTGTAGCGAGGGTAGCCGCGCGGCGATGGCCGTGCCCAGGTCGGCCGCGGCTCCGCGCACTTGCGCGTCGGCCGCGCGGACATCGGGGCGATGCGCGATAATGTCCGCTGGCAACCCGACGGGCAGCCTGGAGGGCAGCAAAAGCTCCGCCATACGAGGCAGATCGAGGGGCGTGCTCCCGGTCGGCACGCCGATCAGACTGCTGATCAACCCTGCCTGATGCTCCGCCTGGCGTTCGAGTGCGGGCAAGGCGGCTTCGACCGTGGCGAGCGCAGTTTTCTGAGCGAGTACGTCGGATTCGCCCAGATCACCGATGGCCCTGCGCCGCTCAAGCAGGATGACGAGCTGTTGATCGCTGTCGATCGCGTCCCTGGCTGCCGTGATCTGCGCCTCGAGCGACGCATGCTGGATCACTGCCAGCGTCAGGTTCGCGGCGATGGTGGTCTTGGCCGCAACGAACCGCGCAGCGGCAACATCCGCCGCGGCGCGCGCCGATTGCACCTTGCTGCGCCCGCCGCCGAACACATCGATCGGATAGGCCACGGTCAATTGCGCGGTGTGGAGACTGTAGATGTAGGCGTTGGGATCGGGCAGCGGCGGCGAGAAGGTTTGCGAAGCCCGCAGACGTTGCGACTGCAAGCTCGCGTCGATTTGCGGGCCCTGTGACCCCGCCGTCGCGGCCGCCTGTTCGCGAGAGCCTGGCGCAGCGTCGCTTCGGCCACGGCCAGGTCATTGTTGTGCGCCAGCGCGGCATTGACAAGCGCGTCGAGCCGCCTGCTGCGGAAGCTTTCCCACCAGCGCGGAAGTGGCGCGCCGCCGGCCACGATCGCTTGCGGGGAACCCGACGCCGGAACGATCGTCTCGGACGGACGCGCCGGGGGCAGCGGCGCGGTGCCGCGCAAGTCACGAGGACCAGGCATGCATGCAGTGAGCAGCAGAACACAGCATGCAGCAGCGCAGCGCCTGTCCATCAAGCCGGCGCCATCGGAGTGCCATCGGCATGGTGCCGGCGGATCGCGTGGCCGTGCGCGCCGCGATGGTGCGAAAACCGCGCGATCAGCACCGGCAGCACCAGTAAAATCAGGATCGGTGCCAGCGTCATCCCGCCGACCACAACCAGCGCCAGCGGTTTCTGGACCTGGCTGCCGATGCCGCTCGACAGCGCGGCCGGCAACAGCCCGATCGCCGCGGCAAGACACGTCAGCACCACCGGCCGCATCGAATGCCGGATCGTGATGGCAATCGCATCGTCGCGGTGCAGACCTTCGTTGATCTGCTGGTTGAACGCTGTCACGAGCAGGATGCCGTCCATCGTTGCGATCCCGAACAGCGCGACAAAGCCGATCGCCGCCGAAATGCTGAACGGCGTGCCTGTCAGCACCAGCGCCAGCACCCCGCCGACCAGTGCCATCGGGATCACGCTGAACGCGAGCAGCGAATCTCGGATTGACCCGAAATTGGCGAACAGGAGGACCAGAATGAGCAGCAGGCTGATCGGAACCACGATCTTGAGCCGGTCGACCGCGCTCGTCAGATTGCCAAGATCGCCAGCCCATTCAAGGTGATAACCTGGCGGCAGCACAACATGCCGCGCGATGCGCGCCCGGATTTCGTCGACCGTACCCCCCAGGTCGCGCCCGCGTACGCTGAACTTGATCGGGACGTAGCGTTCCTGATGCTCGCGATAGATGAACGAAGCGCCCGAGGCGAAATGCACCTTTGCCACTTCGGACAGCGGCACCTGGACCAGCCCTCCGCCGCTTGGCGCCGGCGCGCCGATCGTGATCCGCTTGATCGCCTCGATGTTTCCCCGCTGAGATGAATCGAGCCGCACTACGATCGGGAAGTGCCGGTCGGTGCCCTGTTCGTAGAGATCGCCGGTCGATTGCCCGCCGATCGCGGCGGCGACGGTGGTGTTGATATCGTCGGGGGTCAGCCCATAGCGCGCCGCCGCCAGCCGATCGACCTCGATCCGCACGGTCGGCTGGCCGAGCGAGTTGTTGATCCCGAGATCGGCCACACCCTTCACGCTCATCATCTGAATTTTGATCTGGCTGGCCAGCCGCTCGATCGTAGCAAGGTCGCTGCCGAAGATCTTGACCGAATTGGCGCCCTTGACCCCTGATGTCGCCTCTTCGACATTGTCCTCGATATATTGCGAGAATTCGAAATCGACCCCGGCAAAGCGCGCCTGCAACCGATGCTGCAATTCAGTTGTCAGCGTTTCCTTGGTCACCCCGGCCGGCCATTCGCTTGTTGGCTTGAGCGGCGCGTAGAATTCGGCATTGAAAAAGCCGGTCGAATCGGTGCCGTCGTCAGGGCGGCCGTGCTGCGTCGTGACCCTTTCGACTTCGGGGTAGCTAGCGATGATGTGGCGGATCTGGATGACGGTCGGTTGCCCGGCTTCGAGCGACACCGACGCTGGCAAAGTAGCACGGATATAGAGGTTGCCTTCCTCAAGATGCGGCAGGAATTCGACGCCCAGCGCCATGATAGAGCCCACCGTCACCACCAGCGCGATCGCTGCCGTGCCCAGCGTCAGCACCGGATTCTTCAGCGCGAACGAAGCCGCGGGCTCATAACGACGGCGAATCTGTCGAACCAGCCACGTATCCACCTCCTGCACCCGGTCGGGCAGGAGCAATGCCGAAAGCACAGGCGCGATCGTGAAGGCCGCGACCAGCCCGCCGCCAATCGCATAGGCATAGGTCTTGGCCATCGGCCCGAAGATGTGGCCCTCGATCCCGGTCAGTGTAAACAGCGGCAGGAAGCTGGCGATGATGATCGCGGCGGCAAAGAAGATGCCACGGCTGACATCGCTCGAAGCATGGAGGATGGCCGAGAAGCGGTTGGCGCGGCTCGGCGTGATCCGGCCCGCGCCGATGGAGTGCGAACGGCCTGCCATGCGCCGGAAGATCGCCTCGACCATGATCACCGCCGCATCGACAACCAGCCCGAAATCGAGAGCGCCTAGCGACAGCAGGTTCGCGCTCTCGCCTTGCAGGGTCAGAATCAGGATCGCCACCGACAGCGCGAAGGGGATCGTCAGCGCCACGATCACCGCGCTGCGAAAATTGCCGAGGAAAAGCCATTGCAGCACGAAGATCAGCAGCACCCCCGCCGCCAGGTTCTCCATCACCGTGTGCGTGGTGACGCCAATCAGGTCCGACCGGTCATAAATCCGCTCTAGCTTGACGCCCGGCGGCAGCACCCCGCCCGCATTGATCGTGTCGATTTCCTGTTCGACCGCATGGATCGTCGGCAAGGATTGTGCGCCGCGCTGCATCAGGACAATGCCCATGACGATGTCGTCGTCCGTGCCCTCGCCCGCAATGCCCAGCCTGGGCAGGTTGCCGATCTTGACTTGGCCGACATCCCGAAGAACAACCGGGGTTCCGCCAAGCGTGCCCACCAGAACATTGCGGATCGCCTCGGTCGACTGGATCAGCCCGATCCCGCGCACGATCGCCGCTTGTTCGCCGAAATTGACCGTCTGGCCGCCGACGTTGGCATCGCTTTTTCCTATCGCCGCCAGCACTTGCGGGACTGTCACGTTGTGCGCGAGCAGCTTGTCGCGATCCAACTGCACCTCGTAATACCAACCTGCCGTGAGGCTGACTCACGGGGGGGATTCCCAAACTGGCGAAATTCTGAATCAATGGCGCCCTGCAATTGGAGGGCGTGACCATGGGATCAGCGATCAGCTTGAGGGAAGATTTTGACAGCACAGCGT
>NZ_JANXWG010000068.1 GCF_025351285.1 Novosphingobium sp. | reverse complement strand
CTTGTATTGCTGGGTGAACAAGTCCGCCCCGGTTTCGCCCAGCGTGGTGGCGAGCACCTTGATCACCCAGAAGCCGAGCGTCACCGCCGGAACCTTGCTGAGTGCGGCCTGAATCCGGTCTTCGCGGGTCATCATCAACCTTTCAGAAATCGAGCTTGAGCGCGGTGTAGGCGATCGTCTGCGGCCGGTTCAGCCCCTGCCCGAACGAGGCCAGCAGTGAATAGGGGCCGGCGATATGGATCACCGTGCCCAGATTGATCCCGTCGACTCGCCGCTCGCCATCGGCCGTCGCGCCCTGGCCGAAGTATTCGATGCCGAGCTGAAAGCCGTCACGCACCTGCCGCGTCAACACCACCCCGCGCACCCAGTAATCGCGGTTCCCGGCGCCAGGGTTCAGCGTATAGCCACCCCCGCCGAACACAGACCACTTGCCCGCATCGCGCTGCACCCACACCGGCAGTACCACTTGCGCGCGCCGCGATCCGCGCCCCGTCGGCAGGAACACGCGCGGAAAGAACGTCAGGTCGACCGAGGCGGTGCCGGGCTTCTGGTGAAGCAGCTTGAACTTGGCCGCCATCTGCACGTCGCCCACGTCGAGCGGTTGGCCGGTTTCGGTGTGGAGCGGCAGCACCACCGTCAACTGCACATCCTTCACCGCTCCGTAATTGAGGTCCACCCCGGTATCGAGCGCGCTCACCCCATCGGCGCGCGAGAAACCGGCGAAGTTGTAGATTTCCCACTTGTGAAGCTCGGTCGGTTCGGGATCGTCGGTGACGAACGGCGGCCCGGCCCAGGCTGCGGCCGGCATTGCGATCAGCATGGCCGAAATCGACCTGACGAGCGTGCGATGAAATGCCACGGAGCCTCGGTCGATTGAACTGGGCTTCCCTTAGCCGTGGGGCATCGGCTAGCGCAAGCCGATAGGGACTGTCGCAGGTTGGTTCAAATTCGGTATGAGCGGACAAGTCGATCAAAGGAGTTTCCGCATGCGCTCTGCGTTGTTGCTCGCAGCGGTTCTTGCCGTCGGGCAGGCTGAGGCAAGTGCTCACGAACCCGCCCCCGCGCTTTCGGGAGATTGGCGCGGGTCGCTTTCGCCGACGCCCGGAGTGTCGATCCCGCTGGTTCTCCACGTGAGCGAGGCCGACGGCCAATCGAACGCAACGGTCGACAGCCCGGCTCAACATGCGTTCGGGCTTGCCGTCGCTTCGGTCACGCGCAATGCTGGCGAAATCCGTTTCGTGCTGTCTGCACCAAAGGTCGATTACGTCGCCACCTTGTCGGCGGACGGGCAGACGTTGAGTGGGAAATGGACCCAGGGCACCGCATCGTTGCCGCTGGTCATGACCCGAACGGCCGCAATCGCCCCGCCACCGCCGCGCCGCCCGCAGACGCCCGCACCGCCCTACCCATACCGCAGCGAGGAGGTGGCATACGACAACCTTGCCGGGCATGCGCATCTGGCCGGCACGCTGACCATGCCCGCGGGCGCAGGCCCGTTCCCGGCGGTGCTGCTGATCACGGGATCGGGCTTGCAGGATCGCGACGAGACGGTGTTCGGTCACAAGCCATTCCTGGTCTGGGCCGATACGCTTACCCGGCGCGGCATTGCGGTGCTGCGCGTCGATGATCGGCAAACGGGTGGTTCAACCGGCGAAGTCCGGAACGCAACCACGCTCGATTTCGCAGGCGATGTCGCTGCGGGCGTGGCGTTCCTGCGCTCGCGCCACGACATCGACCCCCTACGAATCGGGTTGATGGGGCACAGCGAAGGCGCGATCATCGCGCCATTGGTGGCGGCGCGCGATCCGGCGATCGGTTTCATCGTGATGCTTGCCGGTTCGGGTGAGCCGGGCGAGGCGTTGATGCTGCACCAGAAGCGGCTGATTGAAACGGCCAGCGGGCTTGCGCCGGCCGTTGTCGAGCAATCCGGCTTACGCATGAAGCGGCTTTACGATGCGGTGAAAGACGCGCCCGATCAGGCATCGGCCGATGCCGCGCTGCGCGAAACCTGGCGCAGCTTGGCCAGCAAGGATGGCCGCCCCGGCACCGATGTTCCGCCGCAATTGCAAGTGGTGGCATCGCCGTGGATGCGCTGGTTCATTCGCCACGATCCGCAACCGGCGCTGTCGGCGGTCCATTGCCCGGTCCTGGCGGTGGGCGGATCGAAGGATTTGCAGGTCCCCGTCGATACCAACCTGCCCGCGATCAAGGCTGCATTGCGAGCGAACCCGGACGCGACGGTGATCGAACTTGCCGGGCTGAATCACATGCTGCAAACCGCGCAAACCGGTCAGGTCACGGAATATGCGCAGATCGAGGAAACGATCGCGCCGATTGCACAGGCCACTGTAGGCGACTGGATCGTCGCGCACACCCGGCGCTAGGCTACTCCGCGAAGTAACGGTGGTGCTGGTCGTGGGAGGTGGCCGAGATGAACCATGTGGTCGCCCACGATTTGATCATCAGCAGCTCCAATCCTTCGGCCTCAACCAACCTCGGTGCGTTGTTTTGTGCAAATGCGAACTAAACCACTCCGCAACGATGCTCACGCGCATATCGCCTTGGCGCTCTTGTCCTGTGGATTTTGCGCGGGAGCCAGTAAGCCGGCATGAAGGCATGACCGCGTTCTGCTGACTGTTGCCGCGTCAAATCCACCTGCTATGGCAGGTCATGCAATCAATTCCGCAAGCGCAATTGGCCGGTAAACCGCGATCTGGTCTGGGTCGATATGTGTCCGACCGCACTGCTTTGGTTGCCATACTCGGGATCGTGGCAATTGCATTTGCCGGCGTCGGAGCGATCGGCAACTTGCCGGCCATCGATGACTGGTCCTACGGCGGAACGGCTTTCCGGTTTCATCACACCGGCATATTTGCGCCCTCGGATTTTACCGGCTTTACGCTGGTGACCAATATCTTGTGGAGCTTCCCGTTCTTGGTGTTGTTCGGGGACAATTTCCAGGCACTGCGCATTTCAACGCTTGTCGCTGCGCTGATCGCGATTGCCTTCACGTTTCTGTCGATGCGTCAGGTCGGGCAGTCGCGCCTGAATGCTGCCCTGGCAGCGTTGACGCTGGCGTTTTGCCCATTGTTCTTTGCCCGGTCGTTCACCTTCATGACCGACGTGTTCTTTACGGCTTTAAGCATCGCGGCAGCCTTGTTTTTCTTGCGCTGGTTCGCATCAGCCCGAAAGACCGATCTTGCAATTGCGATCATGGCGTCGGTTTTCGCGACACTCTCGCGGCAACTCGGGTTGTTCCTGCCGCTCGCCTTCGGGCTGACCCTCGTGCTGACGCGTCGCCCTTCGGCCAGGGTCTGGGCGCTCGCCGCCCTGCCGCTGATCGCGGTCATGGCCGGACTTTTCGTCAACCAATTCTATTTGCGCGAATTCAGCAGGGTGCCGGCGCTTTACGGTTCGCACTACGGCGAATTGACGACTGTATTCAGCCGACTGATCAGGCACTGGCGCGACGTTGTGTTCAACAGCTTCAGCCTGGCATTTTATCTCGGCCTGTTGACGTTTCCGGTGGTGATCGCGGCCTTGCCAAAACCGATTTTGCGGCAACGCGAATGGCCCGTCGCCGGGCTGGCGCTCGTGGCAAGTATCGCCTTCTGCCTGTGGACCCATCATCGGCAAATGCGCTGGCTGATGCCCTTGATTTCGAATGGTTATGAGAATGTGAGCCGCGAAGGTATCGGCCCGTTCATGCTCCGCGACGATTACCTCCTGGGCCTTAATCACTATGGCCCGATTTCCGACGGCTTCTGGCTGCCGGTCACGGTGCTCGGCATCGTCGGCGCCGTGCTGATCGCGGTGCGTATTGGTCGCGCTTTGGCGCCGGTGCGGATTGGTTCGGGCCTTGTCCGCGAGTGGCGCGCCGATGGCCTGCCCGTCGATCCTGCGCTGGTGTTCCTGGCTTCGGGCGTCGTGGTCTATTGCGCCCCGCTGGTGTTGTTCAATTATTTCGACCGTTACCTCTTGCCGATGATCGTGTTCGTGGCGCTTGCCCTCAGCCGTATGCTCCCCCCCCCCCGGGGGAGCGCCACCCACCGCATATTTTCGCCGTCATGGTTGCCGGTACCGTGCTTGCGCTGAGCGCCGGCTTTTCGATCCTGGGCACGCGCGAATACAACAACTGGAATGTCGCGCGCTGGGCATCGCTAAACCGGCTGATGAAGGACGGCGTCTCGCCGCGCGAGATCGACGGTGGCTTCGAGTTCAACGGCGTTTATCTCTATGACTTCAACTATCACGACACGTCGAAATCAACGACCCGCGCCAAAAGCTGGTGGTGGGTTGACGACGATCGTTACATGATAGCCTTTGGGCCGATGGAGGGGTTTCACACTTTTCGGACGATGCCGTTCGACAAACCGCTCACGGGCGGTCGGGGCACGATCTACACGCTCAAACGGGACGAAGCTCGCTAGCGCCTAACCCTTGCGACCGCTGGCGCTGACAGCCGACGCCGCCAGCGGTTGAGCGGCAAGTCGATCGTCACCGCCAGCACCCATGCCAGCGCGATCACACCGGCAATGCCCGCAAGCCGAACCGCGACGAAGGCCGGCGTCGGCCACTCGACGAATGCAGCAGTCACCGCCAGCACGAACGGGACATGGGTGGCATAGAGCGGGTAGGACGCGACGCCGAGCACCAGCGGCCAGCGACCCTTGATGCGGCTGACCACTCCTAGTGCAACGATCAGCGGAAACAGCACGACAACCATCGCCATTTCCTGCCCGATCGTGACAAACCGCGCAGAGCCGGTCGATGGGAGCGCGCCCGCAAGCGGCGGCACGATCAGCGCGACGAACAGTATGCCGGCGACAACGGTGAACGAAAGCGGTGGAAGCAGCGGCATCCAACGCTCGCGCGTGCGAAACAGCGTATAGCCGAGCAGGTACGAGAGCAGGCAACGCGGCAGACCCTGCCAGAACAGCGATGGCCAGACACCAAAATAAATCCAGCCATGCTGCAATCCCAGACCCCCGATCACCGCGATCAGCGCCAGCAGCAGCACGCCCAGCACGCGTGTCGAACAGCGCCACAATACCGCGAAATGCACCACGTTGGCGATCAATTCGAAGAACAGCGACCAGAACACGCCATTGAAGACATAGAGGCACGGCCCCGCCACCATCGGCATCATGGCAAGTTGCGAACCGATCGCCGGAAGCGTGCGCTCCGGATGACCCTGCAAACAGAAATGCAACTGCGGCACCAACGGGAACATCACGATCCCGATGGTCCCGCCGATCAGCACCATCGGATAAAGCCGCAAGACCCGGACTTTGGCGAATGCCGATGCGGTCATGCCGCTGGCCATACGCTTGTCGTAAGCCAGGCCGATCACGTAACCGCTCAGGCACAGGAAAAAATCCACCGCGAGCCAGCCGTGGGTAAACACCCCCAGCCGGTCTCCCAACCGCGAATGATACAGCACGACCGCAACCGCCGCGATGCCGCGCAACCCATCGAGCGCAAGGACGTGATTGGCATTGTCCGGTCTGGGATCGATGGCGGAAGTGGCCGGGGAAGGCGAAGATGTTCGATCGACGGTGTTGTTAAACATGCGCGGTCCTGCCAGCCCTCGTTTCGTTGACGACTGCCCGCCCGTTCGGCCGTAGCTCAATCGTCCCGCTCCAACCTATTGCGCCCTTTGTCACGGAACAACGGACCAAAGCCAGCATTTTGCGGAATCGACCGGGCCTTCGTCGGCACTGTCCGTGGCTTGCCGTTCCTACCGCCCCTAATCGCTGGCCTGTCGCCGCTGCCGCTGGGCGCAGGCTGCGGTGGAACCGGCTGCGAGTGCGCGGGTTGCAGGGGCAGTCGCGCAAGGAACACCGCCATCGCCCCTAACACTAACGCCCCTAACACTAACGCCCCTTACACTCAGGCCCCGACGCCACGGCCCGCATCGTCGCCGCGGCAATTTCGCTGGCGCCAGTGGTTCGCGATCGGGGTGCGCGCCTGGCAGGAAGCTGCGCGCGACAATATCGGCCTGATTTCGGCCGGGGTGGCGTTCTATGCCTTCCTGGCGCTGATGCCGCTGCTGGGCGCGGTGGTGCTGACATATGGCCTGGTGGCGAGCCCCGCGCGGGTGCTGGGCGATCTTCATGCACTCACCCGCGCGCTGCCGCCCGATGCGGCGCACCTGGTCGGTGAGCAGCTTGTCGAAGTGGTCAAGGCGTCGGACGGCAAGAAGGGGCTGGGGCTGCTGGTGGCGCTGGGCATTGCGCTGTTCGGTGCGCACAACGGCTCGGCGGCGATCGTGATGGCGTTGAACGTGGCTTACGAGGAGCCCGAAAAGCGCGGTTTCATCGCGCTCAATCTCGCCGTGCTGGGTATGACCGCGGCAGGCATCGTCGCCGCTCTGGCCGCGCTGCTGGCGATCGCCGCGCTGACCCGGCTCGACGCGCTGCTGCCGCACGTGCCCGACGCGCTGATCGTGGCCGGCCGGATCGCTTCCTATGCCGCGCTCACGCTACTCGGCGCGGCGGTTGCGGCGGCGCTATACCGCTTCTGCCCATCGCGCCCGCACACGCGCTGGGTGTGGCTGACCCCCGGTTCGCTGCTGGCGGCGGCGGGGTGGCTGGCGCTGTCACTGGGCTTCGGCGCTTACGCGGCGCGCTTCGGGCACTACAACGCCACATATGGTTCGCTGAGCGCGGTCGTGGTGCTGCTCACATGGCTGTACTTGTCGAGCTACCTGCTGCTGCTCGGCGCCGAATTGAACTGCGAATGCGAACAGCAGGACGGCAACATGCCGAAAATCGCGGCAATTTCGACCGCGCATGGAACTTCGTAACCGCGCAAGCGCTTGGGGCAGAGGGGAACTTGCCCCCGCAGAGGGCTGGAGCGCGCCATGGCCGATACCGAATTGTCGCATACCGATCTGCCGCATTCACCAGGCCCCGCAGGCGGCTGGGGATCGCTGAAAGGGATTGCCGAGATCTTCGGCGAGGCTTCGGCAACGCCCGCCGCGCTCGATACCCTGCGCAAGCTCAACAAGCCCAAAGGCGTGATGTGCGTATCGTGCGCCTGGCCCAAGCCCGCGAATTACTCGGCGTTCGAATTCTGCGAAAACGGCGCCAAGGCCACGCTGTGGGAGCAGACCGCGGACCGCTGCACCCCCGAATTCTGGCAGGACCACGCGCATAGCGTCACCGCCTTGCGCGGGTGGAGCGACCATGATCTGGAAAAGACCGGCCGCCTGACTCACCCCCTGCGATTCAATGCTGCTACCGATCGCTACGAGCCGGTATCTTGGGACGAAGCCTTCGCAGATATCGGTGCGAAGCTGCGCGGCGTGGAGCGCGAAAGCGCGGTGTTCTATGCCTCGGGCCACGCCGGGCTGGAGGCATCGTATCTCTATGCCTTGCTGGCGCGCGCCTTTGGCAACAACAACTTGCCGCAAAGCTCCAACATGTGCCACGAAACCACCTCGGTCGGGCTGACCAAGGTGATCGGCTCGCCCGTCGGCACGGTGGTGTGGGACGACCTGGAAAAGGCCGACGCATTCTTCTTCTTCGGGCAGAACCCGGGATCGAACAGCCCGCGTTTCCTGCACCCGCTGAAGGCGCTGAAAGATCGTGGCGGCAAGATCGTGACGTTCAACCCGGTGATCGAGCAGGGGCTGGTCTCGTTCGTCGACCCGCAGAGCCCGCGTGCGATGCTGACCGGCAAGGAGACGAAAATCTCCGACCATTACCTCCAGGTCAAGGCCGGGGGTGATGTCGCCGCGATCCTGGGCTTGTGCAAATGCGTGGTCGAGGCCGACGATGCGGCGCAGGCCGCGGGCAAGGACGCGGTGATCGACCATGCCTTCATCGCGCAGCACACGAAAGGGTTCGATGCGTTCATCGCCTGCTGCCGCACGACCAACTGGGATGCGATCGAGCGCGAAAGCGGGCTGGCTCAGGAAGCGCTGCGCGAGGCGGCCGGAGTTTACATCGCGGCCGAGCGCGTGATCGGTGTTTACGGCATGGGCCTGACCCAGCACATCCACGGCTCGGTCAACGTCGGCATGCTGGTCAACCTGCTGCTGTTGCGCGGCAATATCGGGCGGCCCGGCGCCGGCTGCTGCCCGGTGCGCGGGCACAGCAACGTCCAGGGCCAGCGCACCGTCGGCATTGCCGAAAAGGCGCACCTGATCCCGATGGACAAACTGAAGGCGCTGTTCGGCTTCGACCCGCCGACGAAAGACGGCATGAACATCGTCGAAGCGGTCGAAGGGCTGGTCGCAGGCAAGGTCAAGGCGTTCGTGTGCCTGGGCGGCAACCTGCTGCGCGCGGTCCCCGATCAGGCGCGGATGGAAGCGGCGTGGGCGGCGCAGGACCTGACCGTGATGGTCTCGACCAAGCTCAACCGCAGCCACCTGTTCCCGGGCAAGGCCGCCTACATCCTGCCGTGCCTGGGCCGGATGGAACGCGACGAGCAGGCTGGCGGGCCGCAGACCGTGACCACCGAGGACAGCTTCTCGATGATCAACGGCTCGATCGGCCACCGCAAGCCCGCATCGGAGCATCTGAAAAGCGAACTCGCAATCGTGACCGGGATCGCCAAGGCTGCCCTCGATGCCAACCCCCTGCTCAAGTGGGACGAATGGACCGGCGATTACGCGCGCGTTCGTGACCTGATCGAGGCGACCTATCCGCACGATTTCAGGGACTTCAATGCGCGCATGTACACCCCCGGCGGGTTCTGGCGCGGCAATGGGGCGCACGAACGGATCTGGAAGAACCCCGAAGGCAGGGCGTTGTTCACCACGCCCGGAGAGCTCAATGCGCTGGGCTTCAAGGATGCGCCGGGGCGTTACCGGTTGATCACGCTGCGTTCGAACGACCAGTTCAACACCACGATCTACGGGATGTCGGACCGCTTTCGCGGGATCGAGGGCACGCGCGACGTGGTCCTGATGAATCCCGATGACATTGCCAAGGCCGGATTGGCCGACGGGCAGACGGTGCGGCTGGTGAGCGACGCAGATGACGGCATCGACCGCAAGCTCGGCGGGCTCAAGCTGGTGGGCTACAAGCTGCCCCGCGGGACGATTGCGGGCTACTATCCCGAATGCAATGTGCTGGTGTCGCTGGCGCACCATGATGAATTGTCCAAGACCCCGGCGTCGAAATCGGTGCCCGTGCGGATCGAGGCTGATTCCTTGGACTGACAGGGCTGGACATGCGCGAGCGTTCCCGATAACTGGCCTAACCAATATAAGTGGGAGAGGCCGAAATGGGTAAGTCAGGATTGCGCGCCGCAATTGCGCTCGGCGTTTTGGCGGCGGCCAACGCTTCTACCCCGCTTGCAGTGGCCAAAACCGTGCTTGCAGAGCCGGTTCAAAGCGCATCGCGCCAGATTCAGGACCTCACCGCCAACTGGCGTTTCCACTACGGCGATGACGTGCCCGGCGTAACCGCCGCCGTGTTCGATGACAGCGGGTGGCAAACGGTCAGCCTGCCGCATACCTGGAACCGGATTGGCCAATACGGCCTGGCAAGAACCGCAGCGAACGAAAATCGCCAAGGTGTGGGCTTTTATCGCCTGGTCTTCCTTGGCCCGCCGTCGGATGCCGCCCGCCGGCATTATCTCCAGTTCGATGGCGTGGGCAACATTGCCGAAGTTTGGGTAAACGGCGTCCGCGTCGGCGAGCACAAGGGCGCATTTTCGCGCTTTCGCTTCGATATTACGCCGATGCTCAAGCCCGGCGCGGACAACGTGCTGGTGGTCAAGGCCGACAATTCCAAGCCAGCACCCGGCAGTTCGACGCAGGACGTGATCCCGCTGGGCGGCGATTTCTTCATCCACGGCGGGATCTATCGCGGCGTTTCGCTGATCAGCACGAGCGCCGCCAGCATCGACCTGCTCGATCACGGCGGGCCGGGGATTTATGCACGCGCCACGCAAGTCACCGCCGATGCAGCCACGATCGCAGTCAAGGTGCGCCTGCGCAATTCAGCCACTCGATCGCGCAATCTGATCGCTCGCACCGAAATCGCCGATGCCTCCGGAACGGTCGTTGCGACTGGCCAGGCCGCTGCCAAACTTGGCGCTGGCGCTGGCGAAGTCGCCCAGGTCCTCACGCTGCCGCATCCGCACCTCTGGAACGGCCGCGCCGATCCATACATGTACCGCGTCACCGTGCGGCTGTTCGATGGCCCTAAGGAACTCGACGCGGTCAGCCAGCCGCTTGGCGTGCGCACTTTCCGCATCGACAAGGACCAGGGCTTTTTCCTCAACGGCACGCACATCGCGTTGTTCGGCGCATCTCGCCACCAGGACAAGCTGGGCAAGGGCTGGGCGCTTTCGCCCGAGGACCACGCTGAAGACATGGCGATCATGGCCGAAATGGGCGCCAACACCGTGCGCATGGCGCATTATCAGCACGCGCAGGAATGGGACGATGCGGCGGACAAGACCGGCATGGTCGCCTGGGCCGAAATCCCTTTCGTCAATGCGGTGTCGTTTGCCGATGGCGAAAAGGCCAATGCCTCGCTCGAAGCCAATGCGCGCCAGCAACTGACCGAACTGATCCGGCAGAACTACAACCACCCGTCGATCATGATGTGGTCGGTCGGCAACGAAGTCGATATCGGCGCATCGTTCGGGCGCGGCAAGAAGCCGTCGCGATCGATCGAATTGCTGCGCGACTTGTCGGCACTGGCGCACCAGGAAGACCAGTCGCGGCCAACCACTTTTGCTGATTGCTGCGAAGAGGCCGATGGCTTCGCCAACAAGACCAACCCGGTGCTGGCGGGATCGGCCGATCTGGTCGGGTATAACCGCTACTACGGTTGGTATTACGGCAAGCCGCAGGATTTCGGCGCCAAGCTCGACCATTTTCACGCCAAGCACCCCGCTTTGCCGATGTCGGTCAGCGAATATGGCGCGGGCGGGGGAATCAGCCAGCATTCGGACAATCCGCTGGGCGGGCCGGTCAACGCCTTCGGGCGCCCGCATCCCGAGGAATACGAAAGCTATTACCACGAAGAAAGCTTCAAGGCACTGAAAGCGCGGCCTTATCTCCACGCCAACTGGCTGTGGAACATGTTCGATTTCGCGTCCGACTTGCGCGCAGAAGGCGATGCGGTCGATCTCAACGACAAGGGCCTGGTCACCTACGATCGCAAGACGCGCAAGGATGCGTTCTACTTCTACAAGGCCAATCTCAATCCCGAACCGATGATCTACCTGACCAGTCGACGTTACCAGACCCGCGCCTATCCCGCAGTCGACGTCCGCGCATACGCCAGCGCTGCCAGCGCAAGCCTGACCGTCAACGGCGTGACAATCGGCAACGTGGCCTGCGCAGACCACATCTGTGTGTGGCCCGGCGTCGCGCTCAAGCCGGGCGACAACACCGTCGTCGCCTCGGCCGCCGGCGTGTCGGATACGATCCACTGGACCGGGCCCGACGTGGTTGCGCGCGGTCTGCACCTCGATGCAGGCGACCTTGCCGGGCACCTTGCGCCCGATGGCGTGCGCTATGGCTCGGACACCTTCTTCACCGGCGGAGAAGGCCGCGTTCTCAATGTGTCCGGGTTCGGCGCCGATCGCGACAAGGGCCGCAAGACCGTGACCGGCGGCAGCGATGCTGCGCTGTTCGATTACTACCGTGAGGGCGCCTTCGCTTACGATCTGCCGGTTCCCGATGGTGCCTGGCGCGTTACCGTGACCACGTTCGAGCCCGATCCGGCACAAGTCGCCACGCGCAGTTTCGCGGTGCTGGCCAACGGCAAGCGGATCGTCGGTGAGATCAGGCCCGGCCAACTGGCAGGTGGTGCCCTGAAGGCTGTTTCGCAAAGCTTCGCGGTCAAAGTGGCGGGTGGGCACCTCAAGCTCGATTTCCAGCCACTTGGCGGTCCGGCAATTGTCGCGGCGATCGATCTGACGAAAGCGCCTTGACCGCCAAAGCGAGGAAATTACCAGACCTGCAAATGTGGCTTGACCAATTTAGCGCAAGTGATTAGACCTCCCGGCAACAAGAATTCACCGGAAGGGAAATTACCATGCGCAAACCTGCACTGCTGGCCGGAGCCTGCCTTGTCCTGCTGACCACGCCTGCGTTTGCGCAAGGGGCCCCGGTCGAAGCCGCTCCCGATGCCGCGAAGGCCGACAACGGCGGTCTCGCAGAAATCGTCGTCACTGCCACGAAGCGTGAAACCAATCTCCAGAACGTACCGGTTGCCGTCACCGCGCTGACCGCTGAAACGATCCAGAACCAGCGCATCACCCAGTTCGGCGACCTGACCCGCGCGGCCGCTTCGCTCACGCTGACCGAGAATACGGCATCGCCCAACAACTCGATCATCCTGCGCGGCATCGGCACGTTCGCGTTCTCGATCGGGGTCGAGCCCAGCGTCGCGGTGATCGTCGACGATGTGCCGGTGGTGCAGCAGGCGCAGGCCTTCGACAGCCTGTCCGATGTCGAGCGGATCGAGATCCTGCGCGGGCCCCAGGGCACGTTGTTCGGCAAGAACGCCTCGGCCGGTGCGATCAGCATCGTCACCAAGGATCCGGGCAACAAGCTGGCGTTGAGCGGGCAGTTCACAGCAACCACCGATTCCGACTTCAAGGCGGAGGCAGCGATCTCCACCCCGTTAAGCGACACCGCCGGATTTCGGCTGAGCGGTTACTACCGCAATTTCAATGGCTACATCAACAATCTGACCAACGGCCACAAGCTCAACGATCAGGAATCTTACGGTTTTCACGCCAAACTGAAGCTCGAACTTTCACCCTTGTTTACGGCGGTGCTGAGCGGCAGCTACGCCAATCAGAGGCAGAACGGCAGCGGCGCCACGATCCGTTCGATCGACCTGAACTACATCCCGCCGGGCAAGACCACCCCGGTCGTCCCCACCGCATTCGGCCTGCCGTTCCTGCCGTCGCTCATCGGCATCAAGCCCGGCGCGGACAATTATGCGGTTCGCTACGACAACGATTCTCCGACTTCGAACAAGCAGTACACACTGTCGGCGCATCTCAATTACGATCTCGGCTTTGCCAGCCTGATTTCGGTCACCAGCTACCAGGATTGGAAGTACAACTTCTCGGCCGATGTCGACGGGACCGACATCAACTATTCGGTTCTCGGCGCTCCCGTCACCAATCCGGTCGGCCCTGCCACCAGCGTCAACCAGAGCGGGCCGTACCATGCGACCGAGTTCACGCAGGAACTGCGGCTGACCTCGAAGAACGCCGATCCGCTGTCCTATGTGATCGGCGCGTTTTACGCCAACGCCGCCACCACCCGCGCCTTCACGCGTGGCCCTGCTGTCGCACTGGCGGACTGGAAGGGATACCAGGGGACGCGCAGCCTCGCGGCGTTTGCCGGGCTGGACTACACGCTGCCGACCAAGACTACGATCAGCGGCGCGGTGCGCGTCAATAACGAACGCGTGCAGGATTACTTCACGTCGTTCCTGCCGGCGCACAACGCCAATGCTGCGGCCATCGCGGCCAATTGCGGGGTTGGCGCCGCCAATTGCGCCGGCCGCAATGTCGATACGGTTGCCACCTTCAAGGCCTCGATCAAGCAGGAACTGGCGCCGCGCGTTTCGGTCTATGCCAGCGTCGCTACCGGCTATAAGGGTTTCGCTTACGACATCTCGTCGGGCTACACGCCGACGCGCACTGCCAACCCGGTTCAGCCCGAGCACTCAACCAGCTATGAAGTGGGCCTGAAAAGCCGCTTCTTCGACAACAAGCTCCAGCTCAACCTTACGGGTTTCTATAGCAACTACAACAACTTCCAGGCACAATCGTCGCAGTTCCTCAACGGTGCGCTGCAACAGAAGCTCAACAACGTCGGCAAGCTGCGCACCAAGGGCGTCGAACTCGAGTTGCAGGCGCGTCCGGTCGAATGGCTGCACCTGGATGGTTCGGCCGCCTATACAGACGCCAAGGTTCGCTCGTTCCCCGGCGCGGCTTGTTATGCGGGGCAGGCCGCAGATCAGGCCCTGGCAGGGGCTGCTGCCACATATGGTATCAATTCTTGCGGGCTTTACACGCCTCCCGGTGCCTCAACGGCTGCCATGTTCCAGGACCGTTCGGGCAGCCAGTTGCCCAACTCGCCCAAGTTCAAGTTCAACCTCAGCACGATGATCGAACAGTCGCTCGGTGGAGAGGCCAAGGGGTCGATCGGAATCAACTACCAGCACCAGAGCGGGGTCAGCTTCGACCTGCTGGGCGATCCGCTGCTGGCGCAGAAGGCCTATGGCATTTTCAACGGCTCGATCGGGGTGGAATACAAGGCGTTCAAGTTCACCGCCTTCGCCACCAACTTGTTCAACACGCACTACGCCTCGGCGCTGACCGACGTGTTCGGGACGACCGGCGTTCACACCGTAGTCCAGTTCCTGCCACGCGACAGCCGCCGCTATTTCGGGATCAAGATCGCCGCGAAGTACTGATTACACGAAATCCACCCACTGAAGGGCCGGCCTGACGCAAGTCTGGCCGGCCTTCTTTTTGCCTGCGATTTCAGGTGTATGGTGCGTTGTCGCTGCGTGCTGGGATGGCGCCGGCCCGTGTGACCACCCAGCCGGCCAGGCGATGCCCGGCCAGCGCGGCTTCGGCGATCGGTGCCCCTCGCAACCGCGCATCGAGAAAGCCGGCGTTGAAGGCATCGCCCGCGCCGCTGGTGTCGCGGGGGACGAGCACTTGCGGTGGGGCGATGATGCGGCCGTCGGGCAGGCGGCAGCCTTGCGGCCCCAGCTTGACCACGGTTTCGCCGCAGCCTCGGCCCTGCCAAAGCGCGGCGACCGTGTCTGCCGTTGCGCCGGGATTGAGCAATGATTCATCGTCCAGCGTCGGCAAGCCGATATCGGCATGCGCAATCGCGGCATCGCGTGCGGCGGTGGCTTCGGCGGTCGAACCCCACAGCCGAGGCCGGTAATTGCCATCGAATACCACTTTGCCGCCCCGCGCCCGCACCGCTGCGCACAATTCGAACAGCCGCCCGCGCGCATCGGGCGGCAGCACCGCCAGCGTGATCAGTGAGAACACCAGCGCATCGGCCTGTTCCGCCTCGGCCAGCGCCGCCTCGATTCCCGGCAGCGCGAATGTTCGCCGCGCCGCGCTGTCGCTGCGCCAATAGGCGAACGAGCGCTCGCCCGCGTCATCGGTGCGGATCGCGTAAAGCCCGGCGGTGTGCGCCGGATCGGTCAGGGTAAGGCTGGTGTCGAGGCCTTCCGCCGCCCAATCGGCGCGCAAATCGGCACTGAACGGATCGTCGCCGAGCGCTGTCAGGAACGCGACGCTGTGCCCATAGCGCACCAGGTGAATCGCGGTGTTGAGCGTGTCGCCGCCATACCCCAACCGCCAGCCATCACCGCTGCGCGAAAGCTCTAGCATCCCTTCGCCAACGACGCAGATGCGCAACCTACCAGTTCCACATCGTGCCATCGCCCAACCGCGCAACCGGCAGGTACGCCGGCTTATACGGGTATTTCGCGGCCTGGGCCTCGTCGATCGACACCCCGTGGCCGGGGGTTTCGCCGCAGTGCAGGAAGCCGTCGGCAAAGGTGTAGTCGTGCGGGAAAACCGCGTCGGTTTCGGGCGTATGGCGCATGTATTCCTGGATGCCGAAGTTGGGCACCCAGGTGTCGAAATGCAGCGCTGCGCCCATCGTGACGGGCGAAAGATCGGTGGCGCCGTGGCAGCCGGTGCGCACTTGGTACATCGCGGCCAGATCGGCGATGCGGCGCAGATGCGTGATCCCGCCGGCCCCGACCACGGTGGCGCGGATATAGTCGATCAACTGGTTCTGGATCAGGTCCTTGCAGTCCCAGATCGTGTTGAAGATCTCGCCCACCGCCAGCGGCGTGGTGGTGTGCTGGCGGACCAGCTTGAACGCCTCCTGGTTTTCGGCCGGGCTGCAATCCTCCAGCCAGAACAGCCGATACGGTTCGAGCGCCTTGCCCAAAGTGGCGGCTTCCTGCGGGGTATAGCGGTGGTGCCCGTCGTGGAGCAGGTGGTGGTCGAAACCGTAAGTGTCGCGCAGCTTCTCGAACAACTTGGGCACCGTGGTCAGCGCCTTGTGCGTGTCCCACCCGGTCACGCTCGGCAGTTCGGCATCGGCGGGTTCGTAGTAAAGCTTGCCGCGTCCGACTCCATAGGCATCCTTCACCCCCGGCACGCCCGATTGCGCGCGGATCGCCTTGTAGCCCATGTCGATATACTGGCCGACGGCATCGACCGTCTGCGCAATATCATCGCCGTTGGCGTGGCCATAGACCATCACCCCATCGCGGCTGCGCCCGCCGAGCAACTGGTACAGCGGCATCCCGGCCATCTTGGCCTTTATATCCCACAGCGCCACATCGACCGCGGCGACCGCGCGCATCGTCACCGGCCCGCGCCGCCAGTACGCGCCGCGGTAGAGGTATTGCCAAATGTCCTCGATCCGGCGCGGGTCCATGCCGATCAGGCACGGCACCACGTGATCGGCCAGATACGACACCACCGACAATTCGCGCCCGTTGAGCGTCGCGTCGCCGATCCCGGTCACGCCCTGGTCGGTCTCGATCACGAGGGTGACGAAATTGCGCCCCGGACACGTGACAACAACCCTGGCATTGGTGATTTTCATGCGAGAATTTCCCGGTTTCATGCGACGGAATGGACTATACCGGCTTGACCAATCCTCTTTGGCCTGTCAAGTTTAAACAAATTGGTAAGGCCGTAAATCGCGGAGACGAAGTGATGGAAGTGGCTGATCCCGCCGATGGCAAGATTGCCGGCACCCCAATGTCGCAAGTTCAGTCGCACGACAGGTTGTATCAGGAACTGGCGCGCAAGCTGTTTGCGCAGCTTGCCTCGGGAAAGTTCAAGATTGGTGACAGGCTGCCGGCCGAACGTGATCTGGCCGATACGCACGGTGTCAGCCGGCCTACCGTGCGCGAAGCCATCATCGCACTCGAAGTGCAGGGCTATGTCGATGTGCGCGTGGGTTCGGGCGCTTACGTCAAAAAACTGCCCGGCGCCGCCGACGCGCCTGAATTCAACGTTACCGCCTTCGAACTGACCGAAGCGCGCCTGCTGATCGAGGGCGAAGCGGCCGCGCTGGCCGCCACCAACCTGACCGATGACGAACTTGACCAACTCGATGCGCTGGTCGCGCGGATGGCCGAAACCGACGGGGGTGGGCGCGAGGACGTCAGCGCCCAGTTCGCGGCGGACAAGGCGTTCCACTTGCTGATCGCGGGCGGCACGCGCAACGCGGCGATGGTCCACGCGGTTGAAGAGCTGTGGCGGATGCGCGCGTCCTCGCCCGAATCTGCGCTGCTTCACGACAAGGCGCGCGACGCCAAGGTAACCCCGGTGGTCGACGAACACAGCGCTATCGTTGCTGCATTGCGGTCACGCGATCCCGGCCTTGCCCGTTCGGCCATGCGTGCGCATCTGGCGGCTGTGCTCGATCACCTGCTGTTCGCGACCGAGGAGCAGGCGGTCGAGGAAGCACGGCAGGCGATCGCCTCGAAGCGCGCGCGCTTCAGCCGGACGGGCCTGCTTTGAACGGTCCATTGCTTAGCCGACGCCGGTTGATCGAAGCGGGCGTGATTGGCGGCGGGCTGGCCGCGTCGACAGCCGGGCCAGCCCGCGCGCAAACCGACCCCACCCCGGTTGTGCCGGCAAGCCCCGACGACGTCGCGCGCGCGCTGGCCGAGCATTTCGAGGTGATCGACTTGTGGCCGAAAGGCGCGCCAGAACCGGTTCCCGCCGGCCTCGCCGAACAGACAATCGAGCGCGCAAAGCCCGGTGAAATGCCCAACCGCGCGCGCAAGCTCATTACCCGCCCCCGGCTGGAGGTCATCCGCCCCGCGCAGCCCAACGGCGCGGCGCTGCTGATCATGCCCGGCGGCGGCTATCGCTACGAAGTGATTGACAAGGAAGGCTACGACGTCGCGCGCTGGTACGCGGCGCGCGGGGTGACGGGCTTCGTGCTCAGCTACCGTTTTCCTCCCGACGGCTGGGCCTCGGGCGCCGATGCCCCGCTTGCCGATGCGCAACGCGCGATGCGGATGATTCGTGCGCAAGCGGGCCGTTTCGGGATCGACCCGACGCGGATCGCGGCGATGGGCTTTTCGGCCGGCGGGCACTTGTGCGCGAACCTGGCAGCGCAGTTCACGCGCCCCACTTACAAGTCGATCGATGCGGCCGACGGATTGACCGCGCGGCCGTGCATCGCGGCGCCGATCTACGCGGCGATCCTGATGGACCAGTTCCACTTGCAGCCGGGCGGCCCTCCCGACTTGTTCGGGGCGCGGTCGACACCCGAGATGCTGGCGCAGCATACCCCCAGCCTGCACGTTCCCGACGATGCGCCGCCGCACTGGCTGCTCCACGCCGAGGACGATCCCACCGTCCCCGTCGCCAACGCCCTGGCGCTGCGGCAGGCGTTGAAGGACCGCAAGATCCCGGTTCAGACGCACTTGTTCGAGAAGGGCGGCCACGGCTTCGCGATCCGCTTCACCAAGGGCACGCCGCTGGAAGTGTGGCCCGAACTGTTCCTTGCCTACGCGCGCACCCACGCCTGGATTCCTGCATGACCCGTCCGCTCCACTTGCATCCCGACCGGCTGTTCCCGGCCGATCCAGCCACGCGCGCCATCGCCCGCGGCCTTTATGCCGAAGTCGCGCACCTGCCGATCCTCAGTCCGCACGGCCACACCGATCCCGCCTGGTTCGCCACCGATGCGCCGTTCGAAAACGCCACCGAACTGCTGCTCAAGCCCGATCATTACGTGTTCCGGATGCTCTATTCGCAAGGCATCCCATTGCAATCGCTGGGGATCAACGATCCTTCGGCCGATCCGCGCGCGGCGTGGCGCGTGTTTGCCGAAAACTACCATTTGTTCCGCGGCACGCCCTCGCGGATGTGGCTCGATCACGTCTGGGCCGAAGTGTTCGGGTTCGATGTGGCGTTCGAAGCGGCCACCGCCGACTTGTACTACGACACGATCACCGCCGCGCTTGCCACGCCTGCTTTCCGCCCGCGCGCATTGTTCGACCGGTTCAACATCGAACTGATCGCCACCACCGAATCGCCGATCGACAGCCTCGACCACCACGCCACGATCCGCGCCGAAAATGCGCGAGACGGCGGCTGGAAGGGCAGGGTGATCACCGCATTCCGGCCCGATCCGGTGGTCGATCCGGAGTTCGTGTCGAGTGACGGCGGGTTCCTCGACAACCTCGCCAAGCTCTCGGCCATGACCGGAGAGGATGCGCTGTCCTATCCAGGTTACTTGTCCGCGCTGCGCCAACGCCGTGCCGATTTCGCCGCGATGGGCGCGACGTCGACCGATCACGGCCACCCGACTGCGCTCACCGCAGACCTGACCGAAACCGAGGCGGAGGCCTTGTTCGCGCGCGTCACCAAGCCAGCGCCCATGCCCGCCGACGCCGAACTGTTCCGCGCGCACATGCTCACCGTGATGGCAGGCATGAGCATCGAGGACGGGCTGGTCATGCAGATCCACCCGGGATCGTTTCGCAACCACAACGACTGGCTGTTCCGCACATACGGCCGCGACAAGGGCGCCGATATCCCCACCGCGACCGATTACGTCACCGCGCTGCGCCCGCTGCTGAACAAGCATGGCAACGATCCCGCGCTCTCGATCATCCTGTTTACGCTCGATGAAACGTCCTATTCGCGCGAACTGGCGCCGCTGGCCGGGCACTATCCGGCGCTCAAGCTCGGCCCCGCGTGGTGGTTCCATGACAGCCCCGAAGGCATGCGCCGCTTCCGCGAGCAAGTCACCGAGACCGCCGGGTTCTACAACACCGTCGGCTTCAACGACGATACCCGCGCGTTCCTGTCGATCCCGGCGCGGCATGATGTTGCGCGGCGGATCGATTGCGGGTTCCTGGCGCGGCTGGTCGCAGAGCACCGGCTGGAAGACTGGGAAGCCGCCGAACTGGCGGTGGACCTGGCCTACAACCTCGCCAAGCGGGCCTACAAGTTGTGAGGCTATCGTCGCAGGCAGCAATTCCCGAGACGATCATTCGGCCGCTCTACGATCGCGCCGCGCAAAAATGCGGCATCGTCCACTTCGGCATCGGCGCATTCCACCGCGCGCACCAGGCGGCTTACACCGACGACGCGATGAACGCTGGAGACCGCGACTGGGCGATCACAGGAGTATCGCTGCGATCGGCGGGGGTGGCCGATCAGATGAACCCGCAGGACGGCCTTTATACGCTGTCCGAACGATCGGGCGAGCAGACTTCGGTGCGGCTGATCGGTGCGGTGAAGCAGGTGCTGGTGGCTTCGCAGCAGCGCGAGGAGGTGCTTGCCGCGATTGCTTCGTCCGACACGAAGATCATCAGCTTCACGATCACCGAGAAGGGCTATTGCCGCGCTCCCGATGGCAGCCTTGATTTCGCGTTGGCGGGACTGGGGAGCGTTTACGATTACCTTTACGCCGGTCTGGCCCGCCGCATGGCATCGGGGCGTGATGGATTGACCCTGTTGTCATGCGACAACCTTGCCGACAACGGCGCGCAACTGGCGCGGCTGCTTGCGGCGCACTTGCAGGCCCGCGATCCGGCGCTTGCAGAGTGGGTGCAGGCGCGATGCAAATGCCCGGCCACGATGGTCGACCGGATCGTTCCCGCCACCACCGACGCCGATCGCGACGGGCTCGAAAAGCTGGCCGGATTGCGTGACGAAGCCGCGGTGCTGACCGAACCGTTCACGCAATGGGTGATCGAGGACAGCTTCGCCGGCCCCCGCCCACGCTGGGAGATCGGCGGCGCGCAGTTCACCGCCGACGTGCGCCCGTTCGAGACCGCCAAGCTGCGCATGCTCAACGGCGCGCATTCGGCGCTGGCCTATCTCGGGCTCGCGCGCGGCCATACTTATGTTCACCAAGCCATTGCCGATCCAGCACTTTTGCCACTGATCGAGCGGCTGATGCGAACCGAAGCCGCCACCAGCCTCACCCCCGCACCGGGGCAGGACCTGGCGGCTTATGCCGCCTCGCTGGCTACCCGCTTCGGCAACACCGCGCTCAACCACAAGCTGCGCCAGATCGCGATGGACGGCAGCCAGAAGATCCCGCAACGCTGGCTCGAAACGCTGGCGTTCCACCAGCGCGAAGGCCGCCAATGCCCGGCGATCCTCGCAGCGATTTCGGCGTGGGTCGGCTTTGTCGGGAAGGAGGGCCTCAAGCTCGACGATCCGCTGGCCGAGGTGTTGCACCGGCTGTGGCAGGCGGAAGGCGCCAGCGGAATGCCGCTCGCGCTGTTCGGCGATCGTGGTCTGTTCGCGCAGCATTGGGTGGCGACCAAAGCCGACCTGGACCTGATCTGCGCCACGATCGGCCAGCCGGCATGATCGCCCTGCTGCGCCGCAATGTGCGCTGGCAGATCATCGCGGTGATTTTCGTCGGCACCGTGCTCAACTACCTTGCGCGCAATTCGCTCGGCGTGCTGGCACCCACGCTCAAGGCCACATTGTCGATCACGACCGCGCAATACAGCTACGTCGTAGGCGCGTTCCAACTGGCTTACACGCTGATGCTGCCCGTGTGCGGCCTGGTGATCGACCGCATCGGGCTGCGGGCCGGGTTCGCGCTGTTCGCGGCGATCTGGTCGCTGGCCAACATGCTCCACGCCTTCGCCGGCGGCTGGCTGAGCCTCGCGCTGTTCCGCGGAATTCTGGGGATGAGCGAAGCCGCGGTGATCCCGGCCGGGGTCAAGGCCTCGACTGAATGGTTCCCTGCACGCGAACGCTCGATGGCGATCGGCTGGGTCAACGTGGGCACCGCGATGGGCGCGGTGCTGGCGGTGCCGCTGGTTTCGGCGCTGGCGATCTGGTTCGATTGGCGCGCCGCGTTTCTGGTAACCGGCGGGCTGGGGCTGGTGTGGGCCGCCGCATGGTACTGGCTGTACCGCACTCCGGCCGAGCACCAGCGACTGACTGCGGGCGAGCGCGATTATATCGAGGCCGGGCAATTGCACTCCAGCCGGCGCAAGAAGCACAGCCTGGCCGAAGTGCGCGTGCTGCTGTCGCAACCCAAGTTCTGGACGATCGCGATCCCGCGCATGCTGGCCGAACCGGCGTGGCAAACCTTCAGCTTCTGGATCCCGCTCTATCTCGCCAAGGAGCGCGGCATGGACATCGCGCATATCGCCATGTTCGCGTGGATGCCGTTCCTGGCCGCCGATCTGGGCGGGTTGTGCGGCGGTTATGTCTCGCCGTTCATCGCGCGGGTGTTCGGGGTGCAACTTATCCGCAGCCGCGTGATCGGGGTGGGTCTGGCGGCGGTGTTGATGATCGCGCCGGGCTGCATCGGGCTGGTCGCTAGCCCCTATTGGGCGATCGTGTTCCTGTGCATCGGCGGGTTTGCGCACCAGACATTATCGGTGCTGATCAACACGCTGTCTGCCGATTGTTACGCCGCCGACGAAGTGGGCGTGGCCAATGGCTTCGTCAGCCAGGCGGGCTGGATCGGCGGGCTGCTGTTCAGCCTCGCGCTCGGGCAATTCGCCGACACCGTGGGCTATGGGCCGCTGTTCGGGTTCCTGGGCGTGTTCGACCTGATCGGCGCGGCAATCCTGTTCATTTTCATCCGCCAACTGATCGCCGCGCAGGAAGCGCGCGACGCATGAGGCGCGCCACGCTGACGCAGCCGCCGATCTTCGCAGTTTCCGAGCGGGGGCCGGGCCGGGTGACGCTTGCTTCGGACACCGGCGCGCTGGCGCACATTTTCGTGCTCGAACAGGATATTGTCCGCTTGCTGCTGCTCCCCGACGGTACGCTCCACGGCGGACCGAGCTGGTCGATCGCACCGGGCGCCGAAGACATTGCCGAACCCGGCCGCGACCGGATGAGTGTCGAAGGCTTTGCCTGCCCCGAGTTTGCGCTGAGCGAAAACGAGGGCGCGTTGCGGATCGAAACCACGCAACTGCGGCTCGATGTGATGTTGCGCGGGCTGCACTGCTCATGGTCGCTAAAGCAGGGAGATGGTTGGCAAGTCATGGCCGCCGATCGCCCCACGCAAGCCTATGATTTCGGTTGGTGGGACGGCGCGGTGCACCATTATCTCACCCGCCAACCCGGCGAGCGGTTCTATGCGCTGGGCGAACGCAGCGGGCCGATGGACCGCAGCGGGCGGCGCTTCCGGCTCACCAACCTCGACGCGATGGGCTACGATGCCGAGACCGGCGACCCGCTCTACAAGCACATTCCTTACGTGCTCGCCGCCGACGAAAGCGGCGCGTGCCATGGCGAATTCTACGACAACACCAGCGACATGGTGTTCGATTTCGGCGCCGAATTGGACAACTACCACGGCCACTATCGCCACGTCCGCGCGACGGCGGGCGATCTCGACTTGTGGATGATCGCCGGCCCCGATCCACTGGCGGTGACGCGGCGCTTCACCTGGCTGACCGGCCGCCCGGCGCTGATGCCGCGCTGGTCGCTCGGCTATTCGGGCTCGACCATGAGCTACACCGATGCGCCCGATGCGCAGGTGCAGATGGCGCAGTTCCTCGCGCATCTGGAAGAACAAGATATCGGGTGCAGCTCGTTCCACCTGTCGTCGGGCTACACCTCGATCGGGGCGAAGCGCTACGTGTTCCACTGGAACCGCGACAAGTTTCCCGATCCCGCTGCCTTCGTGCAATCGTACCTCGACGCGGGCGTGCGGCTGGTGGCGAATATCAAACCGGCCCTGCTGCTTGATCACCCGCGCTTTGCCGAAGTGGCCGCCAAGGGCCTGTTCATCGCGGATGATGAGGGCGCGCCGACCGAGATCCAGTACTGGGACGAGACGGGCGGCGCGCTCGATTTCACCAATCCCGACACCGCAGCATGGTGGCGCGATCAGGTGACCGATGCGCTGCTGCGCTATGGCATCGCCGCGACGTGGAACGACAACAACGAATGCGAAGTGTGGGACGCGCGCGCGCAGATTGCGAGCTTTGGCAAGGCTCGCCCGGCGTCCGATTCGCGCCCGCTCCAGCCGCTGTTGATGATGCGCGCCAGCCGTGCGGCGCAGATCGCGCACGCGCCGGACAAGGCGCCGTACGTGGTCACGCGTTCGGGCATGGCCGGGCTCCATCGCTACGCGCAGACCTGGACCGGCGACAATTGCACCAGCTGGAAGACGCTGCGCTACAACCTCAAGATGGGGCTGGGCCTGGCGTTGTCGGGCGTGTCCAACATGGGCCACGATGTCGGCGGATTTGCGGGACCGAAGCCCGATCCCGAACTGTTCTTACGCTGGGTGCAGGCGGGCGTGCTGATGCCGCGTTTCAGCATCCATTCGTGGAACGATGACGGCGCGGTCAATGAGCCGTGGATGCACCCCGAAGTGCTGCCCGCAATCCGCCGGCTGATGGCACTGCGGCAGACATTGGTGCCGTTTTTCGACGACCTGGCGTGCCGCTACGCGCATGATTTCGAGCCGATTGTGCGCCCGCTGTGGCTTGACCATCCGTCCGATCCGCCGGCATGGGCCGAAGGCGATGACCATCTGCTCGGGCGCAATCTGCTGGTGGCGCTGGTTGTGGAGCCGGGCGCGACGTCGCGCACCGTTCGCTTCCCGGGGACCGACCCTTGGTACGATGTGTGGACGGGCGAAACCTTCCAAGGTGGCAGTACTGCCGTCCTGCCCGCGCCACTCGATGGCTTGCCCTTGCTGTTCGCCCGCGCCGGATCGGCGATGATCGTCGATGCCGCAAGCCAAGGCTTCCGCCCCGAACCGCTCAAGCCCGCGCTGTGGCTGTTCCCTCCGGTGGGCGAGGGGGCGTTCCAGAGCGAGTGCGTCGATCCCGTCGCGCGATCGGGCGGGGGCCCTGCGCCGGTCGGCCAATGGCTGTTCGAAGGTTCTGCCAGCGCCGACACGATCACGCTGCACGTGCGGGGGCCGGGTTCGGCCGATCGGCTGGCGTTTGTCCTGCCGCCGACCGAAACGCGCCGGCTGGAGGTGACATTCCTGCAATAGCAGGCCCGCACCTTGATCCGCCTTCCGGTCAGCCGGGCAGGATGGTAGGCGCGGGGCCGGACGGGTGATTTCGCCTGGGAGTGTTGCGGGAATGCGCTACGACATGCAGGAATTGCCGCTGGCCCAGCGGTACAAGTTGATGACTTCGACCATCACGCCGCGGCCGATCGCGTGGGTTACCAGCCTGTCTGCCGACGGGGTGGTCAACGCGGCGCCTTACAGCTTCTTCAACGCGGTGGGCGTGGAGCCGCCGCTGGTGGTGCTTGGCCTGCTCAAGGACATGCGCACCGGCGCGCTCAAGGACACCGCGCGCAATGTGCTGGCCAATGGCGAATTCGTGGTCAACCTGGTCAGCGAGCACGATGCCGCGGCGATGAACCTGACCAGCGTCGACGCGCCGCCCGACGTCAGCGAGGTTGCTTATGCCGGGCTGGAAACCGTGCCCTCAAGCGTGGTGAAACCGCCGCGCATCGCCACTGCACCGGTCAGTTTCGAATGCCGCAAGGTGGTTGCGATGGACATCGGTGCGCTGCAGACCGTGCTGATCGGCGAAATTCTGGTGACTCACGTGGCCGACGAGTTAATCGCCGATCCGGAAAAGTTCTACCTCGATACCCCGGCGATGAACCTGATCGGCCGCACCCACGGTGCGGGCTGGTACGTGCGCAACACCGACAGCTTCGCGCTGGAACGGCCCCGGTTCGATCCCGAACTGGCGGCGCGCACATCGGGCGATGGAAGCAACTGACTTCGCCTGCCGGCATGGATCTTGATTGGATTGAACCGGATCGCGATCGCCTCTAACGTTTGCGGTGCGGCGCCTGCCGGTGTGAGCGCGGGCTGCTGTCATGCGGAGGTCAGGAATGGCGGCAGGCAGCGAGACGCATTTCGCCACGACCGTGCCATGCTGAGGGCAATCGGCCGACTGCTGCTGGCGCTGGGCCTTGCTATCGGTATGATATTTCTGGCGACGCACACCTTCAACCTGGCGCTGGCAAGCCCCGCGATCGGCGCGCTGCACCCGGCATTGCTGGAAAGCCTGTTCGATCTTGCCGTGTTCGGCCTGTTGGCGCTGGTCGCGTGGACCGGCCTCCGGATTGAAAAGCGCAAGGTCGGGTTCGGGCGGCCGTTGCCGGGCCTGGGCGCGATCGGGCTGGCGCTGGGCATCGCCGGTGTCGGCGCTGCGCTCGTGCTGTCCGGGATCGCCGGCGTCAACCATCGTGGGGCCAGCCACGCACCGGTCGTGCTGGCTTTTCTGGCGGGCATCGTAGCCACATTGGGGCAGACTGCCGCCGAAGAGTACTATTTCCGCGGCTGGCTCCAGCCCGGACTTCAGGCCGTCTGGGGTCGATGGCCGGGGATCGCGGTTTCGGCGATCGGGTTTGCGGCGGTGCACTTCTATGCCGCGGCAAAGGAACCGCTCGCCTTCGTCAATCTGGTGCTGGCCGGACTGTGGCTGGGGGTGCTGGCCAACCGGAGCGGTGGGCTGATGCTGCCGATTGCTGCGCATTTCGGCTGGAACGGGGCTGAGGAGCTGCTGTTCGGCGCCGCGCCCAACCCGGGCGTCGGCAGTTTCGGTGCGCTGTTCGATGTCGATCTGATCGGCAATCCGCTGTGGGGTGGCAGCGCGGAAGGGCTCAATGCCAGCTTGTCGACGGTGTTCGTGCTGGCGGCATTGCTGGCGGCCTGCGCCACCTGGCCGGCGTTCACGGCAAGGCGCGGGCGAAAGTTCGCGCTCGGCTGACGCGACGGAGAGCGTCCGGATCGATCATTGCTGCTGCTGCGCCCGCCCCACATCGACCCGATCGCGCATCGCTTCGAACGCAAGCAATTCCGGACCCGCCAGCACCTTGCCCGAATTGTCGGTCGGGATGCCAAGCGGATCGACGTGTTCGCCGTTGACCAGCGTTTCGTAATGGAGGTGCGGGCCGGTGGTGCAGGTCCCGGTCACCCCGACATAGCTGACCGTCTGCCCCTGCATCACATGCTGCCCGGCATGCAGCCCTTCGGCATAGCGGCTGGCATGGAAATAGCGCGTTTGCAGTCCCTTGTCGTGCTGGATCACCACCATATTGCCGCCGCACCCGGTCGGCGTGGCGCCGGTTACCGTGCCATCAGCCGCGGCATAGATCGGCGTTCCGATCGGCGCGGCGAAATCCACACCCTTGTGGAGACGGTTATAGTGCAACGTCGGGTGATAGCGCATGCCGAACTTCGAAGTGATGCGCGCGCCATCGATCGGCGTGCGCATCAGCGAACGGACGGCGCTGCGGCCCGAAGCGTCGAACCATTCCTCCTGCGCGCCGGGCGGTACGAAGCGGTAGACCGATGCCGATTTGCTGGCCGTTGTCAGCGAGGCGTACAGCAGCGTCGGCGCGCCGACAGCCTCGCCCGAGGCATTGACCTTTTGCGTATAGGCGGTCTCGAACGCATCGCCGGCGGCGACTTCGCGCTGGAAGTCGAAATCGAACGCCAGCGCCTTGGCAAAGACCGGGATCAGGCTGTTCGGGATGCCGACAGCGACCGCCGAGGAATAGAAGCTGTCCCCGTCCATCACACCGTGCTGGACGAAGATTTTCTCCGAAACTTGCGCAACCACGCGCGCAGTGGTGATCTGCCCGGCCGGATCGCGCCGGACCACGACCCCCGAACTGTCGGCATTCGATGCCTCGAGCCGGACAAAGCGCGGCTTCGGCGATGACGTATCGAGCACCAGCACCGCACGGACCTCGCCCGCGGGATCGAGCGCGGGCAGCGCGCTTGCGGCCAGTTGCTGCGACAGCGCGGGATCGATGCCTTGTGCCGTCAGCAGTTGCGGCAAGTCTGTTGCGCGCGAAATCACCAGCGTGCGCCGCACTTCGCCAGGGCCGGTCTGTTTCGCAGGAGTAGCGGCGGTGGTGGCACGCACCGGCGCGGCGGACGGCGCTTCGTGGAACATCCAGGCGGTTAGCGCGCCGGTTGTCAGGATGGCCGCGGCAAGGCCAAGCGCCAGCATTGGACTTGGGCGAGGGCCGTTGCCATGCGCCTGCGACTGGCGCAGTTCCCAGCTTTTGGCCCATTCACGAGGATCATAGGAATCGACGATGCCGCTTTGCACGGACCACGCTCCCTCACTCCGCGTGCTATTTGCCACGATTTAGCATCGCGCCAACAATCCAACCAAGTGAAAAAGTTGCAGGCAAGAGAATTCGGTGTCTATTGTTCGCAAGCATCATGGAAACGAGGCGTGACATCCATGCGACTGGAATGGCATGCGGCAACCAACGTCGGGGCCGTCCGCAAAGTGAATGAAGACGGCTATTTTGCTTCGGAGGCGCTTGGCCTGTGGGCGGTGGCCGATGGCATGGGCGGCATGTCGCGCGGGGATTGGGCTTCGGCGCAAGTGGTGGCGGCGCTCGGCGCCGTTTCCGACCAACCCGAACTCGAACCGATGATGGCGCAAGTGGCGCGCGCGCTGCAGCAGGCGAACGATACCATCCTGCGCGAAACCGAAACGAGCGGCGCCAGGATCGGTACGACTGCGGTGGCGTTGCTGGTGCGCGACGATCAGTTCGGCGTGTGCTGGGTGGGTGACAGTCGTGCCTATTTGCTGCGAGGCCGCCAAATCCATCAGCTTACCAAGGATCACAGCCAGGTTCAGGAGATGGTCGATCACGGCATCCTGGCGCCCGAGCAGATGGACACGCACCCCTTGCGCAACGCGCTGACGCGGGCGGTAGGCGTCATGCCCGAACTGGTGGTCGACGCGATCGTCGACCGGTTGGAGGATGAAGACGTGTTGTTGCTGTGCAGCGACGGCCTGCATGGCGTGATCGGCGATGACGAATTGCGCGACGTGTTGACGCAGATGCCGCTTTGCGATGCGGCGGAGGAGCTGATCGCCCGCTGCCATGCTCACGGAGCGCCTGACAATATCACCATGATCCTTGTTGCCAACGACGAAGTCACGCTGGTCAAGTTCGCCGAAAACTCGGATATCGGGCAAGGGCTGTGACCGACGTGAGCGACGACGAAAACGACCGCGACGATACGGTTTTCCGACCATCGGGCGCAACGCCGCCGCCGTCTCCCCCTGCTGGCACCGCCCACGCAATGCCCCCGGAATTTCCTGCGCCAGGGGGCTCGTCCCACCATCCCGGCGGCGGTCCCGCTGCCTATGGCGAGGGGGAGACCGTATTTTCCCCGAGCAACCCGCCGCTTTCGGCAATTTCCGGTCCGGCGCCCGAACCGGCGCCATACCCGGCTGCGACGCACCCGCCGCTAACGATGGCCGGCATGTCGAATACCGGTTTCGCGCCTGGAGCCGGCCGCATCAAGGAAGGCGACGTGCTCAACCACATGTTCGAGGTCACGCGCTTTATCGCGCGCGGCGGCATGGGCGAGGTGTTCGAAGGCCGCAACATCATGAGCGGCGAGCGGATGGCGATCAAGGTCATCCTGCCGGCGCTGGCGGCGGACCCCAAGGTTGCGGCGATGTTCCGCAAGGAAGCCAATGCGCTGCAAAGCGTGCAGCACGAAGCCGTGGTGCGCTACGTGGTGCAGGCGCGCGAACCGCAACTGGGCTGCGAATACATCGTCACCGGCTTCATCGAAGGCATAAGTTTGTCGGATGCGCTGGGCAAAATCCAGCCCGGGGTCGACGAACTGATCGCCCTGACCCGCCGCATCGCATCGGGGCTCAAGAAGGCGCACGACGTCGGCGTGGTGCATCGCGACATTTCGCCCGACAACATCCTGCTCGAAAACGATCGCCTCGATCGTGCGCGGGTCATCGATTTCGGCATCGTCAAGGACACCAATGCCGGCGCCCACACGATCATCGACAACGGCTTTGCCGGCAAGATGAAATTCGTGGCGCCCGAGCAATTGGGCGATTTCAGTCACTCGGTGGGCAACTGGTCGGACGTCTACAGCCTGGCGCTGGTGATCCTGGCGCTGGCGCAGGGCGAGCCGGCCGATCTTGCCGGCTCGCCCGTCGATGCGATCACCAAGCGCCGCAACGGCATCGACACCAACGCGGTGCCCGAACCACTGCGCGGTGTGCTCGATCGGATGCTGGTGCCCGATCCGGCCAATCGCCTGCGTTCGATGGACGAAGTCATCGCCGCGCTCGATCAGCTTGTGCTGCCGCAGGGCGGTGGCAAGGGGGCCCATCAGCGAGGCTCGGCCGCTGGTTTGGTGGCTGGCAAGGTCGTGGGCCAGAAGCCGGGCATGGCGGCTGGCGCGCTTGGCGCCGCGGTTCATGTGCCCCCGCGCAAGGTGTTGATCGGCGGCGGCGTTGCGGTGGGGGTGGCACTGCTGGCGGCGGCTGGTTTCATCGCATTCGGCGGAAAATCCCAATCTTCACAGTCGACGCCGACCGCGCTGCCGGCGGGCAAAACCGTAGCCTTAGGCGATGTCCAGCAAGCGATCCTGGCGAGCCTGCCCAATGTCACCTGTTCGTGGGTGGATGTTGCTGCACGCGCCGATGGAGGGGGTTTCAGCCTTGCCGGCGAAGGCGTTTCGAGCCAGCCGGCGCAAGTCGAAAGCCAGGTGTTCGACGCGGTCCGCCAGACGGGTGCCAAGTTGACCTCGTCCGATTTTGCCAAGGTTGCGCCAATCGATGCATCGTACTGCTCCACGCTCGATGCGCTGCGCGGGATTCGCGATACTGGCGCGCCGCGCCTGATGGCTTCGCAGCCGCGTTATGAACTCGCCAAAATCACGGAAGGCGAATTTACGGGAAAAGTCGGTGCGCAGATCGTCACCGATATATCGCTGGGCGGCGTAACCGACGACTTTGCTATGTATACGATCGAGAAGTCGAATGAAGTGTCCCTGCTCTTCGGATCCCGAGCGCAGTTCGTGGAAACGGCAAAAAGCAATTTTCCGCTCACCCAGATCGGCAAGGACAAGTACCGACTGACCATAATCGGCACAGTGCAGCCAGGCTGGTCCGGCGTGGTCCTGATCACCGGACGCGGCGGCTTTTCTGACAAGCTGCTCAGCGACCTCAGCTCAGTCGAGGGCCGGGCCCGGTTCAGCAAGGTGGCGCAGGCTAATGGTTGGAAAGCCAGCATCGCTTGGTACAAGTTTATCGACGATGTGCCGAATTGACCAAAAATCGAGCGATAGTGCCAATTTTACCCGAGGCCGTAACCTTAAGAAATGCAATTAGTTCAAATAGATATATTACTCTGAACAATAATTAATATCTTTTTGACTTTGCTTTGCGGTGAAATTAAATAGACCCACCGAACTACTGCTTAGCAACACAGCGCTTACACGCAATTGCGTATTTCCTGCCTTTGTGTTTTCGCTTGATTTTACAGCTTCTTGTATTGCATCTTGGCACGTGTTATTTGCAGACATGGCTTGCATAGTAAGGTATGCACTAGCCACCATTGCGGATGCGATAACTGAAAGTCCGATCGGTGCGCCCGCCCCAGAGGCGGTTGCCGCAGCGCCGATGCCAATGGCCGCATCAATGGTGGGGGCCAAAATTGCGGTATCCACTGCGAATCCTGCAAGTGCAAATACACAATCGACTGTTTTATTGCCAAGCATGGCAAATTGCTTCGAAAATTTCGTAACAAGAAAATCTATAAGCACTTGTTTTTCGACATGACCACCACTTTTTGCTGTGTCGATCATAAATACGACTGACGCGTAGATCATTTCAGTTAATAAAGCTAGACATTCTTTCGTCTTTTCGTCCTTAGGAAGTCCGGATTTGATTGCTGCCTCTACGACCAGTTCTGCAATCTTGTCGCGAACTTTGTCAGCAATTGGTTTGGCTAGGGGCATAAATATCCTCCCTAAATATCACCCATGACTTACGGCAGTCTAAATTACAGTTAGACCGTCAGGCGTTTAATGCGTTAACGGGTGTGCAAATGTCAACGAAAATGGCAATTTTGCAACCTGCGTTTTCGTGGACTATGAGTGAATCTGAATCTTCTCGAATTAATTGACTAATTATTCTTATGTTTTTAAATAGTTAAACCAGCATAGCTGCTCGCCAGTTCCTTAGCAAATACCTCAACAAACCCATCGTTGGCAGCAAAAGCCTTTTCATACGCCTTCCATGCCGCAGCGTCGCTCGATGCGCGCTGCTTGATGGCAGCCGGGGCGAACTGGTCGAGCGCATGGCCGAATGCCCCCTGCATCGCGCCGAGCGTTGCGCGCTGGTGCGCATCGATCTCGCGCGTTGCCACGGTCACGCAGTCGACCGCCTGGGCGGGCGGCAGTGCCAACAGACGCGCCAGCATGGCTTCCGCCTGATCGCTGCCAGCCAACAGCGGATTGCCATCGGCCGGCACGTCCGGGAGTTTGAGATCGCGCCGGGCTTGCTGCCGGTCGTGCGCCAGTTGGACGATGCCCGCGGTCATTGCGCGAAGAACCAGGCCAAGCGTCGTCGCCAGCGTGCCGCTGTCGTGGGCGATGGCATGGCGCGGAATGCCCGCCGATTGCAGCAACTGCGCCATCAAATCCGCAGGTTGCCCGCCGGTTTCGGCCATCGCCGGCGCCGCCGGGGCCGTGCCATGGCCAGCCGAGCGGCCCCAATTGTCGAGGTTCAGGTTGCGGGCACGGGCTGGTTCCGGTGGCGCCGCCGCCCGATTGCCCGACTGGCTGGCCGGCTGGCTGGCCAGTTCCACCACCAGTTCGGCATCGGCTACGGTGATGATATCCCCATCCCGCAGCAGCGGGCTGCCGACCACACGGCGCCCGTTGAGGAGCGTTCCGCTCGTGCTGGTATCGATCAATTGCCAGATCGCGCCGTTGCCACCGATCGTGCAATGCCGCCGCGAAACCATCGGATTGTCCAGTATCAGGCTGCATTCGGGTGCTCGTCCGATCACCAGGTCACCCGCGTCCAACCGCGCCATCGGAACGGCGCCCGCTGGGTCGGTGGCATTGGCGCGACGCTTGATGATCAGGGGCATCCGGATTCCACCTCCACGGCATCGTGATCTTATCCTCGCGGATCGGGTTGACAAGAGAACGATTACAAGCCGGATAAGCGGCACACGAAAGTTGGTGGCGAATGCGCCCGGTTTGGAGACCAGATGTCGGAACTGCCAACACACTACGATGAAGTTGCTTACCCTTCGGGCACGTTTTTCGCCACGGAGCCTGCGCACATGGCAGCGTTGGCCCGCATGCACGGACTGACCGCGCCTGCACCCGAAACGGCGCGCGTGCTCGAGATTGCGGGCGGCGACGGTGCCAACCTGATCGCCATGGCCGCGGCCTGGCCGAATGCACGGTTCCACAGCTTCGACCTGGCCGCAACCGCCATTGCCAACGGTGTGAAGCTGGCGGCGGAAGCCGGGTTGGACAATATCCGCATCACCGTAGACGACGTGCTGGCCGCCGCCGAAACACTCGAAGGTCCGTTCGACTACATTATCGCTCACGGCCTCTATGCGTGGGTGCCCGAACCGGTGCGCGAAGCGACGGTGCGGTTGATGGGCAGGCTGCTGTCGCCGGACGGGATCGCTTTCCTGAGCTATAACGCCAACCCTGGCGGCCACATGCGCACCGCGATTCGCGAGATGCTGCTGCACCGGCTGCGCGGCATCGTGGAGCCGGCAGAACGCATCGCCGGCGCACGCCAATTGCTGGGGGATTTCGCGATTGCGCGTGAGAACGATCCGCCGGTCCTTGCCGGGATGCGGGCAGTGGCCGCACCGATGCTGGACAAATCCGATGCCGTGCTGTTCCACGATGAACTGGGTGAGGTTTACGCGCCGCAATCGCTTTGCGACGTGGTTGCAGCGGCGGAGCGGCACGGACTCGCCTTTCTCAACGATGCCAATCCGTCGATGGTCCATGATGGTCTGCCCGGCGAAAATGTGGCCGAGGAGGACGTGGTCGCAATCGCGCAAGCTGATGACTACGCGGTGCTGGCGTTCTTTCACCAGACTTTGCTGGTCCGGCCCGGCCGCGCGCCGCGGCGCGGGGTCGGCGCCGGTGCGCTTGCGGGGATCTACGCTTCGACGCGGGTGCGGCGGACCGGGCCCGGGGCGTTCGCGCTCGACGGGCAGGAAGTCGAGCTGGACGATGCAGACATGGCCGAACTGCTGGGCCACCTTGTCGACATTGCCCCGCTGCGGCTGCTGCTGGACGAAATTGAGCTGTCCGTCGAACATTGCGTGGCGATCGTCCAGCTTTACCAGCGCGGCGTGATCTGGCTTTATGCGGTGCAATCTCCGTGTAGCCTCGAGCCGGGGGAGTTCGTTCGCGCCAGCCCCCTGGCGCTTGCGCAGCTCGCGCGGGGGCTGGCGACGGTGCACACGCTGGAATTGCGATCGATCGCATTTGTCGAGCCTGGCCCGCGGGCTTTCCTGGCGCTGCTGGACGGCACCCGCGACCGTGCCGCGCTGGCGCGCGATTGGGCCGGCAGCGGGCATGGCGACGAAGTGACGGTCGATGTTGCGCTGGCGCAACTGGCGGGCGCGGGGATGATTTCAGGCTGAGCAGCGGGCCGTGGGCTAGATGGTTGCCCGGTCGGCCGCCGACGATTCCCGTCGGGCAAGTGCGCCTGTCGTCAAGTCGCGAAGCTGGCGGCCTGATTGTCGTCGTCTGTTCCAATATGACCAGATAATCGTGGCGGGCTGTAAAAAAATGTGGAGTGCCGGGGCCAAGCCTGTAAGTTGCTGCCTGAACAGGTGGGAATGGGGCATCTTGTGCTGATCGATGAAGACACCCGGCTGGCGGTGCTTGCCCCGATCGATGATTCGGTCGGGATCGATGGGCGTGAGGATGAAGGCGCCGCCGGCAATCTTCTGAGGGAGATCCGTTCGCAACGCAAAGCACTGGTCCGGCTGGAGCAGGCCGCGGCGATGGTCGATGAAGACGTTGTGATCCCCGACGGCAGTTGGGATTGGGATACCATTGGCGAGAACGCCATCGAATACTTGAGCACGTTCGGAAAAGACCTCGAAGTCGCGGCCGTGCTGATCGAAGTTGCGGCCCGCAGAAAAGGCCTTGGCGATCTTGCGGAGGCGACCGAGGCGGTCGCCGACCTGGTCGAGGCGTTCTGGGACCAGGGCCTTTATCCGGCAGAGGATGAAGACGGCGTGGAAACGCGCTTCCAGCCGCTTTCGGGATTGAGCGGGAGCAGCCAGAGCGGTGACGGCGCGCTGATCAATCCGTTGCGCCGCAACGTGATCCTGCCCTCCGGCTTGCGCATGCTGGACAAGGTGAGGGGGGATTCGCTGATGCAATCGGCGCAGACCCTGACCGGCGATTCCAAGCGGGCCAAATCGGATGAAGCACGACAAGCTTATGCCGATGTCGAAGCGGCGGTGCGTCGGTCTTCGCCGGCCGGGCTTGCCGCCGCCGCCGCCTTGGCAGCACGGATCGAACTGGCGTGGAAGCGGTTGATTGCCTCCATTTCTGAACGAACCAAGCCGAAATATCCGTCCGCGTCTCGGTTGAACGAGGAATTGCGCACGCTCAATACCTGGCTTGCCGGGCTGGCGCCGAACGACGAGGCAGGTGGCGCGCCGGCCGGCGACGGTGCCGCAACGGACGATGACGGATCGTTCGGCCTGGGATCGTTCGGCCTGGGATCGTCCGGCTTGGGGTCGGCCGTTGGTGGCGGGGCCGGCACGGCTGGTTTCGTATCGGGCAGGATCTCGCGCAGGGAAGATGCGCTCAAGGCGGTTGCGGCTGCGGCCGAGTATTTTCAGGTGCATGAACCATTGTCGCCGATCGGGACAACCTTGCGTGAGGTTGACCGCCGGGCGAGAATGAGTCTTCATGAGTTGCTATCCGAATTGATTCCCGACGATTCGGCTCGGAATGATTTCTACTGGCGGTCCGGGATCCGGCCACCAGCCCCCGCAGAAGACGATGACAGCGGTAATTAGCGAGGGATTTTTGGGCTTGGTTATTGCAAACTGCCGGATCACCGGTCGTTGCAAGCGATGATGAAAAAGGAGGCTTAGATGGCTGACTCGGTACACGACAAGCTCAAGAGGGTTCGCAAACCGCGCGTCCACATTACTTACGATGTCGAAACCGAAGGGGCGCAAGTCTCGAAGGAATTGCCGTTTGTCGTGGGCGTTTTGGGTGATTTTTCGGGCGACAGCGAAATTGCCAAGAAGTCGCTGAAGGAACGCAAGTTCATCGACCTCAAGAAAGACAAGTTCGACCAGGTCATGTCGCGGATCGAACCCGGCGTGAAGATGAAGGTCGAAAACACCATCGAGAAAAACGGCAAGGAATTTGAAGTCAATCTCAAGTTCAGGTCGATGGACGATTTCGACCCTGAAAAGATTGTCGAGCAAGTCGAACCTTTGCGCAAGCTGATGGAAACCCGCAATCGCCTGCGCGACCTGATGGCGAAAGCAGACAGTTCCGAAGGCCTCGAAAACCTGCTCGAACAGATTTTGGCCGACCAGACCAAGCTTGGCGAACTACAAAAGCAGCTTGGCGCCGGCACCGATGACTCAGCGGAGTAAGACAATGGCCGACGGTGAAATCCAGGGCGCAGCAGGCGCGCAGACAACGACGATCGATGCCAAGGTCAGCCTGCTCGATGAGGCGATCAGCGTAACCAAGCAGACAGAACCAAAGCGCGTCGAGGAACTGATGCGTACGCTGGCCGAAGAGGCGATGAGCGGCACCGTACAGTTCAAGAAGAACATGACGGTTACCCTGCGCGAGGCCATCGCCAAGCTCGATGCGCAGATTTCCGAACAGCTTGCAGCGATCATGCACAACGAGAAGCTGAAGCGGCTCGAAGGTTCGTGGCGTGGGCTCAACTACCTGGTCAAGAACAGTGAAATCGGTGAAGGCCTGAAGATCCAGGTCCTCAACGTCACGAAGAAGGAAATATCGAACGACCTGTCGAAGGCAACCGACTTCGATCAGAGCACATTGTTCAAGAAGGTTTATGAAGATCAGTTCGGCACTGCCGGCGGCGCCCCGTTCGGCGCCCTGATCGGTGACTTCTATTTTGCCAAACACCCGGACGACATCGAGCTGCTGCAAAACATCTCCAGCGTCGCTGCAGCAGGATTCACCCCGTTCATTTCAGCAGCCGATTCAAAGCTGTTCGGAATGGATTCCTTCACCGAACTGTCGGCGCCGATGGATCTGAAACAGACCTTTGAAACCGCCGACTACATCAAGTGGAATTCTTTCCGGCAGTCGGAAGACTCGCGCTTCGTCACGCTGACGATGCCCAAGGTTCTGGCCCGCCTGCCGTATGGCAAGGACACCAAGCCAGTCGAAGCGTTCGACTATGAAGAAGCCCCGCGCGACAATGCCGGTGCGCCCAAGCCGATGGATCACGACGATTATTGCTGGATGAACGCGGCTTATGCGCTGGGTGCGCGGTTGACCGATGCGTTCGCCCAGAATGGCTGGTGTACCGCCATTCGCGGTGCCGAAGGTGGCGGTAAGGTTTCCAACCTGCCGACGCACATTTTTCAATCGGATGACGGCGATCTCGATTCAAAGTGCCCGACCGAGATCGGGATCACCGATCGGCGCGAAAAGGAATTGTCGGACCTCGGTTTCCTGCCGCTGTGCCATTACAAGGACACCGATTATTCGGTGTTCTTCGGAGCACAAACCACGCAGAAGCCGAAAAAGTACGACAAGCCCGAAGCCACCGGCAATGCCGCGATCTCGGCACGTTTGCCGTACATCATGGCAACAAGCCGCTTTGCACATTACCTGAAGGTGATGGCGCGCGACAAGATCGGCTCGTTCATGGAAGCCAGCGACTGCGAACTGTGGCTGAACAACTGGATCAGCCAGTACGTCAACGCCACCGAAGGCGCGGGCCAGGAATCGCGCGCCAAGTACCCGCTGCGCGATGCCATGATCCAGGTGCGCGAAGTCGAAGGTGCGCCCGGATCATATTCCGCCGTCGCGCACTTGCAGCCGTGGTTGCAGTTCGAGGAATTGACCACATCGATGCGCCTCGTCGCCCGCATTCCGAAGTCGGCGTAAAACCTGACAGGGTATGGATCCACAGTGCACCACAAGCGACAGTCCAGCGGTGCGCGATCGGGTTCCACCGGCGGTCGATCCCGGAGACCCCGGCACTGATCTGTGCGACTCGGCCGTTCCTTCGGGAACGGCCCCCGACGTTGCGGTAACGTTTGCGCCCGACACCGCTCCAGTCGCCGCGCTTGCAGATGTTCTGGACGAAGATCAGGCGCGACGCCGCCGCAGGGCCGTTGGTGAAGCCGTGCGGCTTGTGGCCATGCTCGACGCGGCGCTGAACCGCACACTCGATGCCGTGCTCCATCATCCGGAATTCCAGCGTATGGAGGCACTATGGCGCGGCGTGGCCTGGCTGGTTGCCGATAATGACGATCCGGCGGTGCGCATTCGCATCCTCGATATCCGCTGGACCGAAATTGCGCGCGACCTCGAACGCGCGCTCGATTTCGATCAATCGAAGCTTTACGACCTGATCTACAGCCAGGAATTCGGCATGCCGGGGGGCGAGCCTTTCGGTCTTGTAGTGATCGACCATGCGGTCACCCACCGGCTCGGCCGCGCCAGCAAGACCGACGATGTTGCGGTGCTCGAAGGCCTGGCCGATGTTGCCGCAGCGGCGTTCTGCCCGATCGTGGTCGGCGCCGATCCCAGCATCCTCGCGCTCGACCAGTTTTCTGAACTCGATCTGCGCCAGGACATCGCGGCGACCATGGAAGATCCCTCTTACGCGCGCTGGAAGCGGATGCGCCAGCGCCCGGACAGCCGGTTCCTGGGCGTGGTGATGCCGCGTCTGCTGATGCGCACGCTCCATCGCGGCCGCGATCACCCGCGTCTTGGCTTCGTCTATGACGAGAAGGCGCGGGGCAGCGCCGATATGCTGTGGGTCAACGGTGCGTTTGCGCTGGCCCATGTCACGGCGCGGGCGATGATCCGCAACCGCTGGCCGGCGGCGATCCGCGGAACGCTGCCGCGCGGCGAGGCGGGCCTGATCGACGGGCCGGTTCGCCAGTTCCTGCCCAGCGATCGGCAGGGTTTCGTTTCGCGGTTCGCGGTCGAGAACGCGGTTTCGGAAGCGCAGGAAGTCGCGCTCAACGAAGCGGGGCTGATGGCGATCCGGCAATTGCACCTCACCGACATGGCGGTGTTCCTCAACCTGCCGAGCCTGCACCGCCCGCCCCGTTACGATAGTGATGGTGCGCAGATGAACGCCAAGATGGGCGCGATGTTGCAGTACATCCTGTGCGTCGCAAGGTTTGCCCATTACATCAAGGTGATGGCGCGTGACTGGGTGGGCAAGTACACCGACAAGGACGAATGCAGCCACTTGTTGCAGACCTGGCTCGACAAGTTCGTCAACGGCAGCGAAGATACCACTCCCGAAGTTCGGGTGCGCTATCCGCTGCGCGAGGGGCGCGTGACGATGTTCGACATGCCGGGCAAGCCGGGCAGCTACGGGTGCGAAATCGCGATCCGGCCGCATTACCAGCTCGACCAGATCTCGTCCGAATTCCGGCTGACGACCATGATCAGTTCGGGCAGGAACGGCTAGTGTCGAAAACGATCACGCATTCGCTGCTCGACCGGTTGATCGACAACGAGCCCGATCAGGCGGTCGAAAGTGCCGAAACCGACGCGCAGGCGCTGCATCGCTACAAGATCGGCCTGCGTGCGGACCTGGAGGCGCTGCTCAATGCCAAGCGCCCCGACTTCGAAGCGTTCGATCGGTACCCGGCGCTCGACCAGACCATCATCGGTTTCGGGCTCCACGATATCAGCACCGAAGATCTCAGCACCGTCGGCGCGCGCGAACGGGTGCGCCGGATGGTGGCGCAGGCGGTCATGGCGCACGAATCCAGGCTCAGCCAGGTGGAAGTCGATATCGATGAAGGCCCGACCTCGAGCGGGATCCGGCTGCGGATTTCCGCGCAACTGACGCTCACGCGCAACCGCGACGTCGTGGTTTACGAGGCCAAGGTCAATCCCGGCGACCGGGTCATACAGGTTGATTTGAAGTGATCGACGAACTGATCGAATACTATGACCGCGAACGCACTTTCCTGCTGAACAATGCCGGCGCCTTTGCCGATGCCTATCCCAAGATCGCATCGCGCCTGCGCGTTACGCGTGAATCGCTCGAAGACCCGCATGTCGGACGGCTGATCGAATCGGTCGCGTTCCTCAATGCCCGGCTGCGCCACAAGCTCGACGAGGACTATGCGGAACTTTCCGACGCGCTGCTGCTGACACTGTACCCGCATCTGGTCCAGCCGCTGCCGTCACTGATGATCACGCAACTGGAACCGGGTGAAGATCTCGACAAGCCGGTGCTGGTGCCCGCCGGAACCCAGTTCATCACCGAGGAAGTCGATGGCGAACCGTGCCGCTACCGGCTCTGTTCGGATGTGCGACTGTTGCCGTTGCGGCTGGCCAGCGCGACGATGGTCGGCACCCCGTTCGATAGCCCGGCAGCGTTTTCGGCCTTGGGAATGGGCGCGGCGCGCGGGCTGTTGCGGTTGACGCTGGAGACCAGCAAGCCGGAAATCAGCATTGCTTCGCTCGAACTCGATTCCTTGCGATTCTTCATCAAGAGCGACGCTCGGCGCGCGCAGATCCTGCTCGAACAACTGGGCAACAACCTGATCGGCGTCGGCGTGTGCGCGAATGTGGCCGATCCACGCGCGGTGCTGTTGCCGGCGTCCTCGGTTAAGCTGATCGGCATCGAGGAGGATGGCCTGCTGCTGCCCCCGCGTCCGACCGACCAGAAATCCTACGCGCTGCTGCAGGAGCACTTCGCTTATCCGCACAAGCACCTGTTCTTCGAGATCGGCGGCTTGTCGCGGCGCACGCTCGAACTCGATGCGGGCCAACTCGAGCTGTTTTTCTTCTTCGATCGCCTCTCGCCCGAGCTGGAACGGGTGGTGCGGCCCGAGGATTTCGAACTCTATGCGGCGCCCGCGCTCAACCTGTTCGAACTCGATGCAGAACCGATCCACCTCGATCATTCGTCGATCGAATACCGCGTCATTCCCAGCGCTCACCGCGAGGATGCGATCGAAGTCCAGGCCGTGGTCGACGTTGCCTTGCAGACCGCGGGCGGCGAACGCATTCCCGCGCCATCGCTCTATTCGATCGATCGCGGCTCCCCGCGCAGGGGTGAATTCTTCCATGCGGTTTCGCGCCGCACCAGTTTCAGCCCGGGCGGTGGCGACGATGTGTTCCTGACGATCGCGGACCTTGAAGGGGCGTTGCTCCAGGACGATTCCACCGTCATCCAGGCCAGGATTCTCGCCACCAATCGTGACCTCCCTTCACGCCTGCCGTTCGGTGGCGGGCGGCCGACGCTGTCGCCGAGTGGCACCATCAACGGATTGGCCCAGCTCAAGGCACTGACCAAGCCGACCTCGACCCGTCGCCCCAGCCGGCGGCGCGGGGCGAACTGGAAGCTGCTCGGCCAGCTTTCGCTCAACTACCTCAGCTTCGTCGGCGGTGAAACCGGGGCGCGGGCCTTGCGCGAAGTCCTGGCATTGTACGACCTCGTCGATTCGGACGAAAGCGCGCACTTGCGCGAACGGCTGGTCGGAATTTCGGCGGCGCCCGGGGTCGCGCGGCTGCGCTTGCGCGGTCACACCGCCTTTGCTTCGGGCATCGACGTTACGCTGGAGATCGACGACGATCGCCTCTCGGGCTCGGGCAGCTTCCTGTTGTGCGCGGTGATCGAACGGTTCCTGGCCGGCGCCTGCGCGATGAACAGCTTCGTGCGGGTTTCGGCCAAGTTGCAGCAGGACGATGGCGTCTGGAAAACGTGGGCTCCGCGCTTCGGCGATCGGCAACTGGTGTGAAGGCGCCGCCGCTCAGCCCGGCTCGGCTTGAATCGCTGCGCCGGGCCACGCTGGACCAGGCTGCCCGGACGGTCGAGGAAGTGGCCTTGCGTAGCGGGCGACCGGGCGAAGTCGGCCACGATGCGGTGCCCGACGAGGAACCGATCCGGTTCTTTGCGTCCGAACGCATGTCGCTGGTCAGCAACGATCTGGCGGAAGTGGAACTTCGACCGACGCAAGCCAATTCCGGTCAGGTCAGGCCCGGCCAGGTCAAGATCGTCGCGAACATTCTGGGGCTGGCGGGCGCATCGCCGGTGCTGCCCCCGGCCTACAGCGAACTGCAGTTGAGCCGGCGCCGGCAGCGGGACAACGCGCTCGGCGATTTCCTCAATATCTTCGATCATCGCGCGTTGTCGTTCTTCTATCGGATTACCCGCAAGTTCCGCTGGCCGCTGCTCGCAGAACGGCACGGACACGCGCAAAGTCATGGCCACGCGCAGGGGCAGGGCGATCCGGTCGAAAAATTCCTGACCTCGCTGGTCGGCCTGGCGGTGCCGGGTATGCGCCAGCGGCTCGATATCGATGATGCGCTGCTGGTCACGCTGACCGCGCAACTGGCTGACAGCCGGCGCAGTGCGGCCAGTGTCGAAAGCGTGCTGCGCGCGCTGATCGGAATGCCGTTGCGCGTGATCGAGGCATGCCCGGTGTGGATGGACGTGCCGGCTTCGGAACAAACTCGGCTGGGCGGCTTGCACGGCCAGTTCGTCCAGCTTGGCACCGATCCTTCGGCCGATGAACGCGGCCAGGGCGAAGCGGCGATGATCGGCGCTGCGGTGCTCGACGTGCAGCACCACTATACGGTCGAGATCGGCCCGCTGACTTACACACAGTTGCACGGCCTGTGCGCCCGCCCGGAAAAGCGCAGGTTGATCAGCCAGTTATGCGTGCTGACCGCCGGGCTTGAGCATCGCCCCATCTTGCGGCTGTTGATCGACGAAAGCGAAATCCCGCCGCTGCGGCTGGGTGACGACGCAACCCCGGCGCTGCTCGGCTGGACCACCTGGTTGGGGACTCCCGAGACTTTCGACGGAACTGCGCGCGATTGCACGATCCCGGTCGACCTTGCCGCGCTGCACTGAAAAAACAAGTTGAGGCTTGTAAGGGTGTCCGTTAGTCTTTTGTCTGTTTCCGGTTCGCAATTGCCAAACTACGGATAAGCAAACACATTTCGATTTGCATGTTCAAATATTCTTGGACGCTGATTCGCGTCTTTCTGGCCGCTGAAGTCGGTTTGTTTTGAAGAGGGGCAGATGCAGTTCAACCTGAAGAACCTGATTGGTCGTCTGGACGATACCTGCCGGGCGGCACTTGAATCTGCGGCAGGCCTGGCGCTTTCGCGCACGAACTACGACGTCGAGGTCGAACACTGGCTGCTCAAGTTGCTCGACCGGCAGTCTTCGGACCTGACCATTGTTCTCAATCACTTTTCGGTCGATGTCGGCCGGCTGGCGCAGGATATCAATCGCCAGGTCGATCGCTTCAAGACCGGCAACGGCCGCGCCCCGGCCATCGCGCCGAATGTCGTCCGCCTGCTTCAGGAAGGGTGGCTGGTTGCCTCGCTCGAATACGGGGCGAGCGCGGTGCGGTCCGGCCACTTGCTGGTGGCGCTGCTCGGCAATGACGATTTGTCGCGCGTGGCAAAGGACGCCAGCACACAATTCGCCAAGGTCCCGTTCGAAGGTTTGAAGGGCTCGCTCGGCACGATTGCTGCTGCCTCCGAAGAAGCATCCGTGGCGACGAGCGCCGATGCCGCCACGCCGAGCGGTGGAGCGGCCCCCGGCGGCACCGGCGCCAGTGCCGGTGTCCACGCTGGCGGTTCGCTCGACAAGTTCACCATCGACCTGACCCAGCAGGCCCGCGACGGCAAGATCGATCCGATTTTCGGGCGCGATCCGGAAATCCGCCAGATCGTCGATATCCTCACCCGCCGCCGCCAGAACAACCCGATCCTGACCGGTGAGGCGGGCGTGGGCAAGACCGCGGTGGTCGAAGGCTTTGCCTTGCGCATCGTGCAGGGCGACGTGCCCGAAGCGCTGCGCAATATCCGCCTGCTCTCGCTCGATCTCGGCCTGCTGCAAGCGGGCGCCGGCATCAAGGGCGAATTCGAAAACCGGCTCAAGTCGGTGATCGACGAGGTCAAGAATTCGCCGACGCCGATCATCGTGTTCATCGATGAAGCGCACACGCTGATCGGGGCGGGCGGCGCCGAGGGACAGAACGATGCGGCCAACCTGCTCAAGCCCGCACTGGCGCGCGGCGAAATGCGCACGATCGCGGCGACGACTTGGGCCGAATACAAGAAATACTTCGAAAAAGATCCTGCACTGACCCGCCGCTTCCAGGTCGTGAAAGTGGAGGAACCGGTCGAATCACTGGCCGTGGCGATGTTGCGCGGATTGGTTCCGGTTCTGGAAAAGCACCACGGCGTGCGGATTCTGGGCGAAGCGCTGGAGGCCGCAGCCACGCTGTCTCACCGCTACATCACGGGCCGGCAATTGCCCGACAAGGCGATCTCGCTGCTCGATACCGCTTGCGCGCGCGTCGGCATCAGCCAGGTCGCCACCCCCGCGGTCGTCGAGGATCTGGAACGCAAGCTGGGCCTGCTCGCGTCGGAAGTCTCCATGCTCGAACGCGAAGGCCGGAGCGGGGTCGACGTTGTCGAGGCTCTGGCCGCCAAGGGCACCGAAAAGGACGAGATCGAGGCGAAAAAGGCCGAACTGTCCGCGCACTGGCAAACCGAACTGGCCGCGGTCAAGGCGGTGGCTGCCGCGCGCGACGCTGCCGAGGTGAAAAGCGGTGACCCTGCCACCGACGACGCAGCGGTGGCCGAACTTCGCAAGGCCCAGGCCGCACTCGCGGAAATCCAGGGCGAACACCCGATCGTATACGATGTCGTCGATCGCAACGTCGTCGCCGAAGTGCTTGCCGGATGGACCGGAATTCCGGTTGGCCGCATGGTCAGCAACGAAATTCGCGCTGTCCTGACGGTGGCCGACCGGTTGGGCGAACGGATCAAGGGCCAGCCCCACGCGCTCGACATCATCGCCGAAACCGTGCGCACCGGACGTGCTGGCCTGGCCGATCCACGCAAGCCTTTGGGCGTGTTCCTGTTCTGCGGCACTTCTGGCGTCGGCAAGACCGAGACGGCGCTGGCGCTGGCCGAGCTGCTTTATGGCGGTGAACAGAACGTCACCACCATCAACATGAGCGAATTCAAGGAAGAACATAAGGTATCGACGCTGGTCGGCGCCGCGCCGGGCTATGTCGGCTATGGCGAAGGCGGCGTCCTGACCGAGGCCGTGCGGCGCAAGCCCTATTCGGTGATCCTGCTCGACGAGATGGAAAAGGCGCATCCGGGGGTTCAGGATGTGTTCTACCAGGTGTTCGACAAGGGCATGCTCAAGGATGGGCAAGGCCGCGACATCGATTTCAAGAACACATTGATTATTATGACTTCCAACGCCGGGACCGATACGATCGAAGCGTTGTGCCGCGATGCCGAAGTGATGCCTGAGCCCGAGGATCTGGCGAAGGAACTGCGGCCCGCGCTGCTGGAATATTTCAAGCCGGCATTTCTCGGCCGTTTGGTGACGGTGCCGTACTTCCCGCTCCAGCCGCATATCATGCGCGAAATTGTCGTCATCAGCCTCGAACGGATCCGCAAGCGAGTGGTCAGCAATTACGCGGCTACATTTGCTTGGGATGATGACCTTCTTGACGCTTTAGTAGCAAGGTGTACTGAAGTGGAAAGCGGGGCGCGCAATATCGAAAACATTCTGAAGCGCGGTCTTTTGGCGGATCTGGCCGGACAATTGCTCGAACTGCGCGCGGAGGGCACGAATGTCACCCACGTGCAAGTCGCAGCAAGTCAGGATGCAGGCTACGCGATCACGATCACGTGATGTCCAAGTGTTTCCACCCCGCGACGGGCCGCCAATCCGGCATTGCCGCAAATTGATTTTTGAAGGAGGCGAAAATGGCTATTTTCCTGAAGTTTGCCGACGTTAAAGGCAATTCCACGGATTCCAAGTTCAAAGACCAGATCGTGATCGAAAGCTTCCAGTGGGGAGCCGGCCTGAGCGTCGGTTCGTCGAACGCCAAGGGTGCCGACCGCGCACTCGGCAAGGCGAGCGTCTCCGAGATCACCGTGACCAAACACTCCGACAAGTCGAGCCAGCTCCTGTTCAAGGCGCTGCTGATGGGCAAGCAGGACAACAAGGCAACAATCAGCTTCGTTGCTACTGCCAAGGGCGAATCGGTGGCTTACGCCGTGATCGATCTGGAAAATGTCATCGTCAGCGGCTTCAGCCAAAGCTCTGGCGGCGAAGTGCCGTCGGAATCGCTTTCGCTGAACTTCACCAAGTTCGACTGGACCTGGAACGATCGCGATTCAACCGGCAAGGCAACACCGACCCATCTGGTTTACGATCTGGCACAAGCCAAGACCAGCTAAGGCCGGTTTCAGGCCGATGGGCAGTGGTCGCTGCATGGCGCTGCTGCCCAACCCCTGTTGATGATTGCCAAGCACCATGCTGGAAAAACATCTCCTGAATCTCAAGGTGCTGGCTGACGCGCCGATCGATGAGTATGCGCTGCTGAGCGTTCACGCCCGCGAAGCGATTTCGGAACCGTTCGACTATACGATCGAACTGCTGACGACACAAAAGCCGGATCTTTCGTCCTGGATCGGCAAGCTTGCGGAATTCGAAATTGCCCAGGGCTGGAACGCGGCCCGTACTTTTGCCGGGCGCATCTATGCTGCGCGTAGGGTGGATGATGGCGGTTCGCCGCGCATCCAGGTCCATATCGGGCCAGCCTACCAGGCGCTCGCTTATTCGCGGGCAACGCAGTTCATCCAGGACAAATCCAGCATCGATATTTTCGAAGCGTTGACTGGTGAAGTAACGGGCCTCGTCAAATCGATCAACGTTGCCCCGCGCCCGCCCAAACGGGGCTATGCGGTTCGCTATGACGAAAGTGAACTTGAATTTCTTGCGCGCCAGCTTGCCCATGACGGGATCATGTACTTCTTCAAGTACGATCAGGGAGCGGGCAGTTTCCACCACAAGATGATCGTGACCAACAAGCCGGCCGATTATATCGATTTTCCCGGTGGCCCGGTGCGTTTCCTGCCGCATTCGACCACCGGCGCGATTACATCGCTCGAACGCCAGTATCGCGCCGCCCCGCGATCGTTCAATCACGTTTCGTTCAACCCCAACAAGCTCGACACGCCGTTCGTGGCGCATGGCACCGCCAGCGAGAAGTGGGGCGCGGTTTACACCCACGATCACGAGACCATCGGCTACGAAGCTTTGGCCAGCGGAGACGTGGCCACCCGGCAGGCTGCGCACGACCAGCAGTTTGCGAACGCTTCGGACGTGATCCACGGCAGCTCGACCGAACCCGGTTTCCAGGCCGGCGGTCGCGTCGAAATTCTCGAGGACGCACATTTCGTGCCGCGCCGGGTGGTACTCGCCAGCGTCGTTCACTCCGCCTACGATCCGTGGATGCTGCCCAATGCCGGCCCTGGCAGCTACAGCAACTTTTTCGAGGCAATCGATTCCACCAAGACCTGGCGGCCGCATGTCGCCACGCACGAACGGCTGGCGCGCGGGCCTGTGCTGGGCGTGATCGACGATGACGGCAGCACCGCGACCGGGCACATCAAGGTTGATGACCAGTTTCGGGTTCCTGTCAAAATCTCGAACGCCCGAGACTACAAGAAGCAGGGCTTGCCGCGCTTTGTCTGGCTGGCGGTGCAGCAGCAATGGGCCCACGGCAGCCACGGCGCGCAATTCCTGCCGCGGATCGGCACGCGGGTGATCGTCGATTTCCTTTACGGCAATCCGGATCTGCCGTTCATTGCCGGCACAATCTACACGCCGTCGCAGCATTATCCGTTCGATCCGCGCAAGACGCCCACCCAAAGCGGATGGCGGTCGATCACCGATGGCAACGGCAAAATCGTCCAGGAATTCCGGTTCGAGGACAAGCCCGGCAAGGAAGAAATCTACCTTTACACCGGCCGCGATTACCGCCGCATTGTCGATCAGGACGATTGGGGCACGGTAAAGCGCGACCAGACGCTCGCGGTCGAGCGCGACCAGAAGCTGACGGTCACGCGTGACCGCACCGTGAAGATCGATGGCAAGCATACCACCGACGTCAAGAAAACCCGGACGATCACGGTCGTCGACAAGAACACGCTTGAATCCAAGAAGGAAATCGAAATCCTTGTCGGTCCGTGCAGCATCAAGCTGACAATGTCGGGCATCCAGATCAAGGCTCCGAAAATCGAGATCACCGCCGATGCCAAACTTGACATGAAGGCCGGCGGGCAGGCAACATTGCAGGCTCCGATGACCCAGGTAACCGGTGACGCAACGCTCATCCTCAAGGGTGGCGTCGTTTTGATCAACTGACGACGGGATCGAGAATGGCAACAAGTCCTGCAATCCCGCTGCGTTTCCAACGTGCCGAATTCGAAGCCAAGGCCGATTTGTCACCGGCGGGACTGGGCATGCTCGCCAGCCATCCACACCCAATCCGTTACCTGGAAACACTGCGTGCGGCCCAATTGGATGAAGACGCCGTCCGCGCGCTGGTGCTGATGTTGCCGCATCGTGAGGTGGTCTGGCTGGGTTGCCTTGCTTCGCAGATCCTGCCCGGCCTCGACCAGCGCAAGGCCGATGCTGCGGCGGTGGAGGCCGCCGAGAAATGGGTGCGCAGCGCAAGCCATGACGATGCCGAATCTGCCGGTGAAGTCGCGGCCCGTGCCAACAACGATTTTGCCCCGGCCTGGGTTGCCACTGCTGCGTCCTGGGCGGGCCCCTCGCTGGTCGCCAGGGGTATGCCGCCGGTTGCGCCGCCGCCGCATCTGCCGGGCTTGGCGGTGCGTACCGCGCTGATCCTGCTGATGTCCGAACCGGCGTTGCAGGGCCGGGTGCGGTTTGCCGACTGGCTGGATCTGGGGGTGGCGCTGATGCAGGGGGGGAACGGAATCGCGGCGCAAACAGAACTGCGCCGACGCCTGTTCGAAGCCTGACGCGATGTGGACATTGCTGCTTTCCCGGCTGAGCGATCCCGCCGGCAATTATTTCGACCGCAGGCAATTCGATTCGGGCGAAATCAGGATCGGGCGCAGCGCGAAATCCTGCGACATCGTCCTGGCCAACGATGACGGCTTCGTCTCGCGCGAACACTGCACGATCATGGCGCGCGGACTTGACCTGTTTGTCACCGATATCAGCAAGAACGGCGTGGCGCTGAACGACCCGTCGGCGCGCATCGTCCCGCACCAGCCGGTGCAGGTTCGCCCGAACGATCGCCTGCTGATCAACGATTTCGTGATCACGATCATGACCATGGCCGACGCGCAGGGCGCCCGCCTGGCGCCGCCGCAATCGGGCCCGGCGCTCGGCGATTATGGCGCGGTCAACGATATCTGGTCGATCCCGGCGCCTGAGCCGTTCGGCAAAAACGATTTCGGGCTGGGCGACAACGCGATCCACGATTTCCTGGCGGGCGGAAATGCGTTTCTCGATACCAGGCCCCAGCGCGATGAGCCTGCGCCGTTTACGCCCCATTACGGGCTTGCCGAAGGCATGGGACAAGCGTTCCAGCGGCCGATCATGGCCGATCCGTCGAACCATTCGAACGATTTCGGCATTCCCGAGGATTGGGCAATCGCACCCGCCCGGCTCGATCCGGTGGCTCCCGATCTGCCGTTGCCCAGCAGAAGCGATCCGTTTGCAGACCCGTTTGCTCGGGCGACCGCCGCCCCTCCGGTTGCCGCGCCATTTCCGGCTGCGCAGCCCGGGTTCGATCCGTTTTCCCCCGGCGTGGCAGAACGGCCGCAATCCTTTGCCGATCCGTTCATGCCATCGGTCCCCGGCCGCTCTCCCGCTCCGGCCAACGCGAACCCGCCCGTACCGCAAGCGCGTTTGCCAGCCCCGGCAAGCGGGCCCGACTGGGCTGCGTTCTACGAAGGCGCGGGGTTGACGCCCGAAGACCTGGCGCTGCCGCCCGATGCCATGCACCGGCTCGGCGTGATGTATCGGCAAGTGGTGCTGGGATTGTGCGACATCCTGCAGGACCGGGCCGCGTTCAAGGACGAATTCCGGGTGGAACGCACCCAACTCAGCATCGGGCGCAACAACCCGCTCAAGCACCTTCCGGCGATCGACGCGGCCAAGGTGCTGCTCGGCCCGCCCTTGCCCGGCTTCATGGGCAGCGAGGACGCGTTGCGGACGTCGTTCGAGGACCTGAAGAAGCACCAGTTGGCGATGCTGGCGGGCGTCCAGCAGGCGATGATGGTGGCCTTCGACCGGCTGGCGCCCGCCGAAATCCAAAAGCTGACCGAAAAGGCCGGGGCCGGGAAAAAGGGGCTGCTGGGCCGCCGCTCGCCCGACACCTGGGCGATCTATGTCACGGTGTTCGAAGCGCTGAAACGCGATGCCACGTCGAATGCCAATGGCGTGATGAGCATGGCGTTCCGTGAAGGCTATGAAAAGTTCATGAAGTCCGTATTCTGATCGGGCAATTGACGGGGGTCATCACTTTTGACGTGGGAAAACAAGCCCGTCTGGTCGGAAGGAATGTTCCTTCGGCCACAACACTTCCAGCAGTTGGAGCGTTTTGTCGGCGCTCAACTGGAAGCGCGGGTGCGTCCGTTGATTTCGCACGGCTATGGGCTGGTCGAATTGCAGATCGCGCCCGGCCCGTTGCAGACCGGCAAGCTCGTGCTCACCCGCGCCGCCGGCATTTTCGAAGATGGCACCCCGTTCCGCGTGCCCGAGGAAGCCGCGGCGCCGGTGCATTTCGAAGTGTCGCGCGAGACGCGCGATTGCGTGATCCACTTGTGCATCCCCGAACGCCGCGCCGGCACCGCCGATGTCGCGCTCGATTCGACCACGCGCGCCGAACCGCGCTTTCGCGCCGAGGAATTCGAAGCTGCGGACACCGTCTATGGCGGCGCTTCGCGGGTGGCGCTGAATGTCGGCCGGCTGCAACTGTCTTTGCGCACCGAACAGGAAGGGCTCGAAGGCTATATCTCGCTGCCGATCGCGCGGGTGATCGAACGGCGCGCCGATGATACGATCACGCTCGATCCGGGGTTTATCCCGTGCGGCGTGGCGGTTGCGGCAGGATCTGTCCTGCCCGGTTTCCTCAACGAACTGGAAGGCATGCTGCACCAGCGGGGCGAGGCGATTGCCGGGCGGCTGGGCACTCCGGGCGCGAAGGCGGTGGCCGACATCACCGATTTCCTGATGCTGATGACGATCAACCGGGTCGAAGCCGAAATCAAGCACTTGCTGGTGATGCCTTCGGTCCACCCGGCCGATCTTTACGGGATGCTGTGCGGGCTGGCGGGCGAACTGTCCACTTTCACTGCTTCATCCAACCGCCCGCAGTTCATGCCGCTCTATGCACACCGCGAACAGCGCCTGTGCTTCGATGCGGTAATGGCGGACTTGCGCCGGTCGCTCAGCAAGGTGTTCGAGCAGACTGCGGTCGCCATCCCGCTCGAACCGCGCGCTTTCGGCATTTCGGTCGGCCAGATCCAGGATCGTTCGTTGTTCACGTCCGCGCAGTTCGTGCTGGCGGTGCGCGCCGGGAGCGATACCGAACAGCTTCGCGCCAACATGCCGCGGCGGACCAAGATCGGTTCGGTCGAACATATCCGCGACCTGGTGATGCGGCAGTTGCCGGGGGCCGATCTCTACCCGATGGCCGCCGAACCGCGCCAGATTCCGTTCCGCGCCAACACCGTCTACTTCAGCATCAACAGCCGCCACGAACAGTGGCAGGCCGTGCGCACGTCGGGTGCAGTCGCGCTGCACGTGGCGGGCGACGTTCCGGGGCTCGAACTCGAAATGTGGGCAATACGAGGCGCGCAGTCATGAGCGACGACAACGACGATGGCGATGCCACCGTATTTCGCCCCGGAGGCGGAACACCCCCCGGCGCGCCCCGGCCTGCGGCCCCGGCCGGCGGCTTCCCGCCTGCTTCTGCGCCTCCACCCTGGGGCGCTGCGAGTGCTACTGCCAATACAAGCGGCGGCTACGTCCCGCCGCAGCCGCGGTCGATCCAGCCCGAAGCCTTCGCAGGCAGTGGCGCTGCTCCGGCAGAGATCAACTTCACCGCCATCGAACCGACGTTGTACGGTCCGGAACCGCTGGTTGCCGCCGCCGGGCGGTTGATCCATCTTGCCAGCCATGTCCGATCGCTGCCGATCGGCCCCGCGCTCGAACCTTTGCGGCGGCTGGCAACAAACGAACTCGAAGCCTTCACCGGCCGCGCGCGTGCACTGGGGCTGGAGCAGAAATCGGTTCAACTGGGCCACTATATCCTGTGTGCGTTCCTCGATGATGCGGTTATGTCGACGCCGTGGGGCGCCAGCAGCCCGTGGTCGCGGCAGAGCCTGCTGGTGGCCTATCACAACGACAGCCAGGGCGGCGATCGCATGTTCAGCATCGCCGAACAGATGGAGCGCGACCCCGGCCGCGAACCGCGCCTGGTCGAACTGTTGTACCAGTGCCTTTCATTGGGCTTCGAAGGCCGCGCCGCGCTGGACCCCAGGGGCCAGTCGCTGTTGAACGATCGCCGTTCACGGCTGGCGGCCGTGATCCAGCGGCAACGCAGCGCCCAGGCGGCCGACTTGTCGCCGCAATGGCGCGGGCAGACGATCGCCAGCGGGCCGTTTGCGCCGCCGGTGCCGTTGTGGGCGATCCTTTCGGGCATTGCGCTGGTTGCGCTGCTGATTTTTGCCGCGCTGCTGTTCCGCCTTTCGGGCAAGGCCGATGCGGCCATCGACGGTCTGGACCGCGCGGTCGGCCGCCGGGTCGCGCAAGTTCCCGCACCCCCGCCCCAAAGCGCGACGCCCACATTCGAACGCATCCGTCAGATCCTCAAGCCCGATATCGACGATGGCCGGCTCGAACTGCTGCGCGAAGGCAGCGACATCGTCATCCGCCTGCACAACCAGGGGCTGTTCGCCTCTGCTCAGGCGGAGGCATCGAGCAGTTGGAACGACACGTTCGGCCGGCTGAGCGAAGCGGCCAACCTCACCAAGGGCCGCATCAAGGTGGAGGGCCACACCGACGATCAGGCGATTCGATCATCGCTGGCCTTCCCGTCGAATCAGGAACTTTCGGTGGCGCGCGCCGAATCGGTGGCGCGTGCGCTCAAGGGCGCAGGTCTTGCCGATGCCGGTCGGCTCGCGACGGCAGGGTTCGGTTCGACCCGGCCGGTTGGGGAGAACACGACAGAAGACGGGCGCCGCGAAAACCGGCGCGTAGAGCTTCGCGTGCAGAACAGCATCGCATGGCGCTAGCAGGGGGCTTGCAATGAGTTCGGTCAAGGATCTGCTGCGCAACCGCTGGTTCTGGCGCATCGTCGGCGCGCTGGCGCTGGGCGTGTTCATCTGGTTCGTCGGCCCGTTGATCGCGGTCGGCGGCTGGCGGCCGTTAGCGTGGTGGCCGGTGACGCTGTTGTGCGCGCTGCTGCCGCTGGTTGTGGTCGGCGTACTGGCCTTGCTCGCCCGCCGTCGCGACCGGGCGCAGAACGAAGCGCTGATGGACGCGCTCAAGCCCGATGCCCTGGCGGCCGAACGCAGCGAAGTGGCCGAAAAGCTCGACCAGGCGCTGGGCATGCTCAAGGCCACCAAGCTGGGCACCCGTCAGGCTTATGCGTACCAATTGCCGTGGTACGTGATCATCGGGCCTTCGGGCGCGGGCAAGACCACCGCTCTGCTCAATTGCGGGCTCAATTTCCCCACCGCGGTCGCCGGCGAATACCGCGCGCTGCGGGGCCAGCCGATCACGCCCAACTGCGATTGGTGGTTCACCGACGAGGCGGTGCTGATCGACACCGCGGGCCGCTACGTCACGCAGGACATCGACGCCAAGGCCGATGGCGAAGGCTGGAAAAGCTTCCTCGACCTGCTCAAGGTCCACCGCCCGCTGCAACCGCTCAACGGCATCGTCGTCGCCATTCCAGCGACTGACCTGGCCGACCCGCGCCTGATGGCCAGCCACGCCGAAAACGTGCGCGCGCGGCTGGCTGAGATCGGTGGCACGCTCGGGCAGGACTTGCCGGTCTACCTGCTGCTGACCAAGGCAGACCTGCTCGCCGGTTTCCGCGAATACTTCGCCCGCGCCACCGACAGTGAATCCGATCAGGTGCTGGGCGTCACGGTTCCCGGCACCGACCCCGATGCAAATGCGGTGCTGAGCGGTTTCGATGCGCTTGTAACAAGCATTTCGTCGCGCGTGGTCGATCGCATGCAGGGCGAATCGCAGATGCACTTGCGCGCGCAAGTCGCCGCGTTCCCGGCGCAACTGGCATCGCTGCGCGCGCCGATCGCCGCGCTGATCACCGCGTTGGGCCAGAAGAGCCGGTTCGACCTTCCGGCACGATTGCGCGGCGTGTACCTTGCCTCGGCGATCCAGACCGGCAACCCGGTCGACCGCATCCTGCTCAGCGCCGGCGCTCCCGCCAGCGCCTCGGCGTTCGGCGTGGGGCAGGGCCGCAGCTACTTTCTCAAGCGGTTCTTTTCCGATCTGGTCATCCCCGAACAGGGCATGGCGGGCCGCAGTCCCGCTGCGGAAAAGCGCACCCGACAACGCTACATGGTGTCCTGCGCCGCGGCAGCAGGGGCCTTTGTCCTGCTGTTGTCAGTCTGGACCTGGGGCTATTTCCGCAATGCCGAACTGATCGACAAAGTCGACAGGACCACCGCCGAATACAGCGATATCACGCACCAGATCAGCGGGCTCGACCAGGATCTTGCCGCGCTGGGCGCGCTCGGCAAGGCAGAGAACGACATGCGCAACGCCCCCAGCTTCGTGCTGGGGCTTGGGCAGGGCGGCAGGTTGGCGGGCGATATCAAGGGCATCTACGGCCGAGACTTGCAGATGCGGCTGACCCCGCTGCTCGCCGATCTTGCCGAAAAGCAACTGGCAGCCAACACTGGCGCGCCGACCGCGCTTTACGACGACCTGAAGTCGTATCTGATCCTGGGCGGACGCGGGCCGAGCCAGGGCGAACAGGTGGTCGCCTGGGTGCAATCGGCGTGGGTCGCTCGCGGTGGCGCGGGTTCGGAAGTGCAGGCGGCCGACTTGGCCAGGCACACCACCGCCTTGTTCGATGGCGCGTTCAAGCCGATCGCGATCGATGATCAACGCGTGGAATCCGCGCGCGCCGTGATCCGCACCCAGCCGGCAGCGGTGCGCGTCTATGGGCGGCTCAAGTCCAGGGCGATGGCATCGGGTTCGGGCATGTGGACCGCGCGCGAGAACGCCGGCCCGCAACCCGACCTGTTCTTTGCCGCCACCGGGGCATTCGCGCCGGGCGCCGGCGTGCCTGCGCTGTTCACGCGCAACGGCTATGACAAGCTGTTCGTGCCGATCGTGGCGAAAGGCGCGCAATTGCTCGAGGAAGAAAAGTGGGTGGTGGGCGACGCCGGCACGCCGCAGATGTCCGCAACCGAACTGATCGCCTTGAAGGGGGGGCTGGAACAGCTCTACTTCGGTGAATTTGTCACTAGATGGCAGGGTTATCTGGCTTCGATTCAACTCAAGCCCGTGGCATCGCTTTCCGATAACGTCCAGCGCCTGCGCAATGGCGCTGGCCCGTTATCGCCGATCAAGCCGCTCCTGAAGGCGATCGCCAAGGCCACCGACATGACGGCGCTTGGCGAACCGATCCGCGCGCCAACCGGCCTCGCCGGCCAGGTGATGAACCGGGCCGGCCTGGTGCCCGGGCCTGCGGGTGGGCGCTCGGAAGCGGTGACGGCCTTCCTGCCGCTGCGCTCGTTCATCGGCACCGGCGATGGCAGCCCGGCCGATGGACTGCTGCAAACGATGAACCAACTGGCTGAAAAGCTGAACCTGATCTCGGTGATGCCCGGCGGTGGCGGCGATGCGGGATCGCAGCAGAGCACCGAAGCCAAGGCGTTGATCCAGAGCCTTGACCAGTCCGGTAGCAGCCTGCCGCTGCCGGCGGGGGTGTGGGCCAAATCTGTTGCAAGCGATGCCAACGTCTCGCTGGGAGGGGCGCGGATCGCGCAGATGGGCGCCGCGCTCAGCGCCAGTTTCGGCGATGCCTGCGGGCAGACGCTGATGCGCGCGTTCCCGGTCCAGCCGGGCACCGCGACAGACCTGGCCATTGCCGATTTCACAGTTTTTTTTTCAACTCAAGGCCGGTTTGCCAAGTTCGTCACGGATGAAGTCGGCGGCTATATCGACCGCGCCGGGCCGTTCTGGGCAGCCAAGCCCAACGCTGCCGATGTGGGGCTGACCGAAGCCAATGTCCGCGCCTTGCAGGCCGCCGATACCATCACCCACACCTTTTTCGCCAGCGATCCCAATTCGGCGCGGCTGTCATACCAGATCGAACCAGTGGCGCTGTCCGGCGCCGGATCGGTTACGCTCGAGATCGACGGCCAGTCGATGACTTTCGACGGCAAATCACCGATCCCGGCCACGTTCAACTGGCCAGGGTCGGGTGGCGCTTCGGTGAAGTTTACCCCGGTCGCCACCGGCGGCGCGGCGCAAGTGCGGACCTGGGCCGGTTCCTGGGCGGTGTTTCGCCTGGCCAAAGTGGCCGCGATCCGCCCCGGGGCCAGTTCGGTGATCGGCGAGGGCAGTCTGACCCAGGGCGGGGCACGCTTCGATTTCCGCATTCGCACCTTTGCCGGCAGCAACCCGTTCGTGCTCGATCCGTTCGTGAAAGTCGCCTGCCCCAGTTCACCCTCGGCGCCGGGCAAGACGACAGGGGCGGCGTGAGAAAAATGTCCATGAAGTACACCCCGCACGCATGACCTTGGAATTGCTTGCGAGGCAGGCGCGGGAAAACAGGAGAAGGCATCGTGGAAACTCCCCATTCCTGGACGGCGAACAAGCTTTTCGTCACCGACGACGACGAAAAGCTGGTCTCCGGAATCGACAACCCGTCGATTTCGCTGACTACCGCCGGCACCAGCCTTTACCGCGCCGGCCATCGATTCAAATTCAACAGGGAGAGCAAGACATTCGACGTAGCCGATCCGGATTCGGTCTTCGCCAGCCCATGGTGGGCAACCTGCGACGATTTCAACCGGGTAACCTGGGCAGCCGCCTGCGCTCCGCACGAACAGGCCGAATCGGCCCGCGCGGCGTTTGCCGTCCACCCCGGCTGGGGCGGCGATTGTTCGATGTTCGCGTCGATCGTCACCACCGTGGACCTGACCGTATGGTATGGCCTCGGCAAAAGCGTGATCGCGGCCGATTTGTTCAGCGGGCAAATGTCGATCGCCTTCGCTTCGCAAGAGATCCTGCAGGTCTATATCCCGGGTTTCAGCAAAAACGGCATGCAATGGAGCGATCGGCGCCAGGTGATCAGCATGGGCGATACTTGGGGCAACGGCATCGGCCACCAGGGCAACTTGCCGCACGACATCACCAACGCCGCCCGGCCATGACCGATCTGGCGGTGGTTCGATCCTGATATTTGCACCCCTTGCGGGCAAGCGCCGGAACGAATGTAGAAATCCATCCACCAGGTGATCCGATATCGCTGCATCGGGTGTGAGGATGGTCGCGTCGGCCATCGCATCTTTCTGTCCCGACAAGGTGTCCAGGCTCTGCAACCATTTGAAGTACCGATGTGATTGGTGCTTAGGTCGCTTTGTTGCGCAAACGACAAAAGGGACTGATGTGAGGCTTGATCGGAAGCGTGACGTTCGCCGCACAGCGATGATTGTGCTGGTTCTGTGTGCCGCGATGCCGCAGGCGGCCGTGGCCGGGCCCGATGCCACCGGGGCAGAGTCCACCACTTCCACTACCGGACAAGGCCATGTCGCGCTTTACCGGGCCGGCCTCATCGATCGGGCGTGCGACGCCCTGTCGCGCGAAAAGGCGGGCAGCAACCAGATCGGGAGCGCGATGGCTCGGCTGCTCAACGAAGCCGTGATCATCGAGACAGCCTGTGGGCGGCTGGCCGAAGCGGCTGCCGATGGGCGGGCGGCGCTTGCCATTGCAGGGCTGTCCGAAGCCGACAAGTTGATCGTTGAGGGCAACCTCGCGCTGGCCACCCTGCGCAGCGGCAAGGCGGATCAGGCAGTCTCGGTTCTGCAACGCGTGTCCGATCGGCAGGACGGGCTGGGCCTCGCGAAAGCCGCAGCGCTGACGCGGGCAAACCTTGCCATTGCGCTGTGGCAGGCCGATCGGCTTGATGAGGCCGCCACGGTGCTCGACGGCGCCATTGCCGCCTTGCCCGATGCATCGGCCGCGCGCCTGGCGGCGCTCGCGAACCAGACCGCGATCGCGACGATGACGCTGCGCTATGGCCAGGCGTTCGATGCCGCCGCCCAGGCCGCGGCAATCGATGCGGGCGGCGATCGCCCACTGGCGTTGCGCATCGCCCTGACGCGCGCCCGGGCCGGCTATCTCGGCACCAACTGGCAGGATGTCGAAAATGCGAATCCCGCGATGCGCAAGGCGGCAAGTGCCATCATCGAGGCCCAACCGGCGGACGGCGCGCATGGCGTGTTCGATTACATCCCGCTCGTTGCCGATGGGGCCGCACCCGCGCAAGGCCTGGCGTTGCTGGCCGGGCCCGAGGTCAAGGGCTTCATCGAACAGGTGCGCCTGCAAGCCACTTATGCCGAACCGGCCCAGGGCATCCGCGCGTTCGATCTGATCCGCCCGCTGGAGGAGCAATTGGGTGCAACGAACCTGCTCGGCCACGATCTCGAAGCGGCGGCGCGCCACCGTGAAGCGCTGGGCGAAAGCGCCGTGGCGATTGCGCTGGCAAGGCGATCGGGGGACCTTTCGCTGGCGCAGTTCGATGTCGACACGATTGTCAATCGCGACGCCCTGACCGCGCTGGCGGATCGGCTCGAAAAGGCCGGGCAGGCGAAGGATGCCACGATGCTGCGCGACCGCATCGCGCGCGCGCCGGCCATTCTCGCCCGCGCCAGGGCGATCGAGGATCGCTATTATGCCGATCGACGCGGGCCGGCGGATAACCTCGTGCTGGTCGAACAGGCGCTGCGCATCCTCGAAGGCTATCCGGGCCCGAACACGCATTTCTACGCCAGCCAGCTCGACATGAAGGCGGTGTTCCTGCTCGAGGCGGGGCGGCCCGACGAGGGCATTCCGGTCTTGCAGCGGGCGATCGAGATCAACCGCGCAACGCTGGGTGCGCACAGCGACGACGTGGTGCGCCAACTGGTATTCCTGGCCGACCTTTTGCGCCTATCCGGGCGCAGCGATGAAGCGCGCGCGCAGCTTGCCAAACTGGTTCGCATCGCCGGCGAGACCGATGCGAACACCCAGGATACCTTCGACAGCTATATCGCGGCGCTTGGCGAAAGCGGTCACGGCCGCGAGGGCGTGGAATGGGCCACGCGCCGGATCGAGGTAATCGAGCGGGTCCGGTTGCTGGCCGCTTCACAAGCGCAGCATTCCAGGGAAATGTATGCGAACGGGCAAGTCGGCAACATCCCCACGCTGGCACCCGACATGAAGCCCGTGCTGTTGGAGCGCGCGCGGATACTGCTGTCGCTGGGCAAGCCCGACGATGCCGCGCGCGATGCCCGCGCGGTGCTGGCGACGATCGCGACCTACAAGGACCCGATGACCGCGAGTTGGGATTACCCCAACGCGCACATCCTGCTCGGCCAGGCGCTGCTGGCGACGGGCAAGGGCGCGCAGGCCCGCGTGGAAGCCGATGCCGCCACCGCGATCCTGGCCAGGATGCGCGGTATCGATCCGCTCGTGACCAACGCCGCGGCGGTGCTGCAAACGCGCGCAAGGCTCGCCGATGCGCCCGTCGCGGCTACTGCGCTCGACGCATTGCGACCGCTGACGACCGCGGCGCTTGCCAACCCGGTTTCGGAAAGCCTGCCGCTGCCGGGCCGGCTCGCCGCGGCAACCGGGGCGATCTCGCGCGTCGATCTGTTCGCGCTCGAACTCGATGCACGGTGGGCGGCCAAAGGTGCCGAGCATGATCCGCAGGCGGCCTTTGCCGCCGTGCAACGCGCGCTGGCAACTTCCGCCAGCCAGGCGGTGGCGCTCGCAGCCGGCCGGCGCTTGGCCGCTGCGGGAAAGCCGGCGCTTGGCGAACTGGCGCGCGAGCGCGAGGATCTGGTCGGGCGGTTCCTGGCCGCCGATCGTCGATATGCCGAAGCCGCGTCGGGCACCGATGCCGCCGCCGGCCTGGCGCGCAGCGATGCCGATGCGGCCAAGCAGGCGATCCTGGCGCGGTTCGCGGCCATCGACGTGGCCTTGCGCAACGACGCGCCCGGCTATTTTGCTCTCGTCCGCCAGGATCCGCTGGCGCTGGCACAGGCGCAGGCCACGCTCGATGAGGACGAGGCGGTGCTGATCGTCGAGCCTGGTGAATTCGGCACGCACTTGTTCGCGCTGACCAGGACCGCGCTGACCTGGCAGCGATCCGACTGGAACCGCAACCAGATAGCGCAGGCCACGCGCCGGTTGCTGTGGTTCGCCAGCGCCAACGTGACGGCCAGTGATGTCGAAATCGCCACTTGGACCGGAGAGGTAGGCGGCGGCGAAAATGGCTTCGACCGCAAGACCGCCTACACGCTGTGGCAGCAGGTGATCGCCCCCGTCGCAGCCACGCTCGCGGGCCACAAGCGGCTGTTCGTGATCGGCGGCGGCGCGCTGTCCTCGCTGCCCTTCGCCATGCTCGTCGCCGCACCGCCCGAAGGCGCCGACGATGATCCGGCGGCGCTGCGCGCGACGCATTGGTTCGGCGATGATCACGCCTTGACCCAGTTGCCATCGCTGCAGTCGCTCGCATTGCTGCGCAACCGGCCAGAAGGCAGCGCCACTGGCGGAAACCGCAGCTTCGTCGGCTTCGGTGATCCGGTGCTCGATCCGCCCGCGGCCGTGTTGGTGCCGATGGCCGATCGCGGCGACGGCGGCCGGCGGCGGGGAGGACTGCGCAGCGGGCCCGGACTTGCGGCCGGCGTGGTCGGGTTTCGCGCCGGTGAGACGGTGCCGCTCGCCGATCCGGTCGAACTGCGCGGTCTCAAGCGCATCCCGGGTACCGCGATCGAGCTCAATGCCATGGCCAAAGTGCTCGGCGTGTCAGCCGACCGGCTGTTCCTGGGTGCAAACGATCGCGAAACCACCTTCCGCGCGTCGCCGCTGCTGCGCGATGCGGGGATCATTTCACTGGCAACGCATGGCCTGCTCGGCGGATCGCTGTCGACTGTGGCCGAACCAGGGCTGGTTTTCACACCCCCCGCAACGCCAGGCGCGGCCGATGACGGCTACCTGACCAGTTCAGAGGTTGCCGCATTGTCGTTGCGCGCGGACTGGGTCATCCTGTCGGCCTGCAATACTGCGGCCGGCGACGGCACCGCAGGTGCGCCGGGCCTGTCGGGCCTGGCGCGCGCCTTCTTCCATGCCGGCGCGCGCAATCTGCTGGTGTCGAACTGGCCGGTGCGAGACGACGTGGCGCCCAGCCTCACCGTCGGCGCGATCGAGCGCGTGCTGCAGAATCCGGCGCTGAACCGGGCCGAAGCGCTTCAGCAGGCGGTAAAGGCGGTTCGCGACAACGGAGTGGCGGACAAGGTCATGCAACAGGGCATAAGCCAGACCTGGGCCCATCCGTCAGCCTGGGCGCCGTTTTCGCTGGTCGGCGACGGACGGTAGCGGCGCTTTGCCGGGGCACTGCCAAGATATCGTTCGGCAGCGCGAGGCGCGCGACACGGCCAGCCGCAGCCTTGCCGATCGCCGGCATCATCGATAGCGTTTCTGGGCCTATCGCTTGCGCAGACCGCGCATCGTCATTGAGGGTGTCGGTTTCGGGCACGCTGGGCTGCTGGAAATGCTTGGCTTTTTCTCGGAATTCGGTGCCAAGCCTGCGCTTCGATTTCTTGCACTGCTCGCTCGTGACCGTGGTGAACCACCCGAGCAAGTCCTTGGCGCACCGCACGAGGGAAATAGCAGGGCGCTTCGGATTTATCGAGGTGGTCGCACACGCTCCGCTCCTGTTACGACTGTAACAGACGGCTGCAAAAACCCGCTTATTTCCAACACATTGGCCGTCTTCCGGGGGCGGAATGGTGCTGCTGGGGAGGATTGAACTCGCATCCCCGAGAGCCATCATACTGAAACTAAGCGGTATTTTTCATCCGCCGCCTTTGCTGTAATGGGCCAATGTAACGGTTTCGGCAAGCGGCAATACGATGCCCATACCTCGCGGGGGAAAAGGGCACCCCTGCACCTCGTAATCCTCGCCGTACTCGGCAACAGTGCTGGGGGTCCGGGATGGCTCCGCACGTCGTGCCTGTTGCCCCGGCTGTCTGACTTGGCTAGGTAGAACGTACAAAGAACATTGAGCCGCAAGGCCCAGTGGAGAGCTTAGCGCAATGCGATCAATGTGAGAGCACACTGCCGACTAGGGCCTGTCGTTCAACAAGTGGTGGGTAGGCACGCCGCCCTACTTCCCTGTTGCGGTTATGCGGCCTACCTTGTGCTTGACACTGCGGAGGCAAGCCCTCTACGATGACTATAAGTAGCATTAAGGATTTCACAGATGAACGACATGCTCCCCCTCATAGTGCCAGACGAGGACGAGAGCCCCGCCGTTCGTCGGAGACAAGCGAGGGGGGTTTCGACCTCAAATGTTGTCGTCTCGGCCCACCTTGCAGACAACGCGGAAGTGTTTCCCCAAGTGCTGGCCCTGCACGTTGAAAAGGGTGCGACCGTTGCTGACCTGACTTATGGCAAGGGGGTGTTCTGGAAAAGGATACCTACAGAGGATTATGTGCTGCTCGCATCTGATTTGAAGGTGGGCCAGTGCTGGACCGAGTTGCCGTATGAGAACCAGTCCGTCGATGCCGTGGTCTTTGACCCCCCATACATGGAGGGCCTCTACAGGACGACCAAAGCGGCCCTTGCTGGCTCTGGTACCCATGCAGCCTTTCAGGAGGCCTACTCAAATAGTTCCTTGCAGAAGGGCAAGAAAGTACGCAAATACCACGACGCGGTACTCGAAGCCTATCTGTCAGTGATACCAGAAGTTAAGAGGATACTGCGTCCCGGCGGTCGATTTATTGTCAAGTGCCAGGACGAAGTTTCTGCCAACCGACAAAAACTTACCCATGTTGAACTAATCTGGGCATACGAGAAGCAAGGCTTCTACTGCAAGGACCTGTTTGTCGTAGTGCGGCGCAACGCTCCGGTTATTTCACGCCTATTAAAGCAAGAGCATGCGCGGAAGAACCACTCCTACTTCCTAGTCTTTCAGCGGCAGGATCATCGCCCCCGTCTCGACTATTCGAACTTCTCCGGATGGCTCCGTGATGACATCGGGGGCGGCGACGGGACTTCCTGATCGATCATCTAGGAGGTCTATGAGATTGGTATGCCAATCGTCAGTCAGTGGCCACGTAATGTTTTCGGTAGTCGCAAGTAACTGCGATGCTTGAAAAGCCGTGTATTTATTGGACGATGAGGCACGGCAATCCTCATTGCGCTTGTATGCAAAGTCCCAAGTCCCTGTGAATGGAAACAGGGGGGCGGCAAGTATGTCATACTCACCCCGGACGTAACAGGTTGTCGTGATGATCGAACCGTCGGCTAGGCGTACATCCCTTCGGTCGGATGCGTCATTCTGTATAACTGCTTGCAGGTAACCACCGGCAATGTTCATACAGATGGATGCAGTTTGTAGTGACTTGAGTTGGATGCCGTAGCGACGTCCACCATAGGTAACTGTTCGGTCCGACTTATTGACCTTCCTGTCATGGTCGTCGTGGGCTTCGATGTGCTCAGAAAGGATCATGTGGTACCGCTCGGGCAGGTGCTTCTCGAACATCTCCTCTGCAATGTAGCCCAGTATCATCCCCCGCAAGCTGGGTGCGCGCTTGATAGACGCCACCAAGTCTTCGGGAGGGATAGCGTCAATCATAGTCATAACCCGATCGCGGGCGGTCTGTGCATCGACATGCAGCCTATCGACCTTGCTCCTGCTGACCCGAACACCGCTAGTTCCTAAAGCCACTATTGCTCACTCCCGATTAAGAGAGAGGGCTCTGTGCCTAGCGCCGAAGCAATACGTTCGAGTGATGCTAAGGTGATGTTGCGCTCACCCCGTTCAATCCCCCCGATATAGGTCCGGTGAAGCCCGCTCCGCTCGGCAAGTTCTTCTTGGGACACGCCCAATGCCGCTCGGAGGCGCTTTACGTTTGCCGCTAATGTGGCCTGCAAGTCCCTCATAAAGCTTGCCTACATGCAGTGGAGCACCGTCCGCGACAGACTATAAGTAGCATGAAGGGTTTTGATGCCAACCATCCCCAGCAGTCTAAGCCTCATGCAGCAGGGTCGGGCCATCATCTTTGCTTCGTTGATCGTGATCGCGTTCTGACAAGGGTAGATGGGGGTTGGACATGCCTGCCCAGCGCGATTGCCGCGACCTGAAATCGCCATCCCCACGCGAGGGGGTGCTTCCAATCAGACATGCACCGTTTACCCCCATGCCCCCCACCTGCTGACAAGTTTGGCCCAGCCGGTGCTCATGATCCAACCCGCACCCCCGCGCGCAGCGCAGCGACGACGCCCAGCCTGCCAGCCGCAAGGCCAAGGCGCGGAACCCCTGCCAGTCACACCTAATGACAACCGGGTGCCCCCGTGGCCCCCGGCGTCTCCCCGGCCCCGCCTTGGCACCGCAAAACCGCTGTCCGCTAAGGGTATAGTCTAACCGGGCGTCCTATCCGATGCCCCACGGTGTACGAATAGGGTTGACTTACACCTTATCGGACGTATTAGGCAAGAGGTCTACACCCAAATAGGACACAGGAACACACACATGGCCCTCATTGGTTACGCCCGCGTATCGTCCATCGGACAGAGCCTAGAGCTTCAAGTTGCCGCCCTAGAGGAAGCGGGGTGCTATCCCATCTTTGCCGAAAAGAAGAGCGGACGCAGCGCCAGCGACCGGGAACAACTTGCCCTGGCATTGGACTACATACGCGACAAGCAAGACACCCTGATAGTAACCCGGTTGGACCGTCTAGCCCGGTCCGTGATTGACCTGCACCAGATTATCGCCCGTGTGACCGCCAAGGACGCTGCGTTCCGGGTGCTGCAACAATCGGGTATCGACACCTCCACCTCCACCGGGAAGCTGACAATGGCAGTGCTGGCAGCGGTGGCGGAGTTCGAGACGGACATTCGAGCGGAGCGCCAGCGGGACGGGATCAACGCAGCGAAAGCCAACGGCGTCTATCAGGGCCGCAAGCCCACCGTTGACGCGGCGGGGATCAAGGCTGCCCTTGCGGCGGGAGAGCGCCCGGCTGCCCTTGCAAAGCGGCTTGGGGTCGCCCGCAGCACTGTCTATCGGCTGGCGGGGTGACCGGGCGCGGCTGGTGGCCTTGCAAACGCGGGGGCCATCTGTCTCATTTTCGGCGCTCCCCAAGCCCACACCCTGAAATGCCCTAGGAGGCCCTGTCAGCGCGTCCGGGGGAAATGGGCATTGCTCTGCCAGATTGCACGGGAGCGGCTTGGGTGCCCGGCTGTGCCCCGTGGGCCGGGCATCCCCCCTCTGCGCCGGGGTCCAACTAGCGGGGCTGGTCAAGCTCGCGCCGGTGGCCCGGTGCCCATTGGTACCGCTAAGAAGCAACAGGCGTTTCTGCGCTGCCCATTTGAACCGTTAAGAAGCAAGAGGCAGTTTCTGCGCCGCTCATTCGATACCGATAGAAAGGTGAAGGCGTTTCGGCGCTCTCATTCCGTTACCGATACAACAAAATGCACCCACGCCTGCCCCACGGCAGGAAGCGTCCTCACGGGCGGGATGGGCACTGATCCGAAAGAACCGGCCCTTGGGCTGCCGATCAGTGTTGGATGCGCAAGGGTGTTCTCCTCACCGCGACCGAAGGAACTCAAGGAAACGCCATACCGGCGGACCAGCCCACACCGGGCCGAGCCTCGCAAGCACAATACGAAACCCATTTCGGGCTACTGCATCATTCCGATGTGGGGCTGTCGATGCCAATCTATACCTGCCTCACACGCAAGTATTAGCCGGAAATGGGTAACCTTGGGGGGTAGGGGGGCCTCTTCTTAAGGGGGCCTCTTCTTAAGGGGGGATGGTCAAGGGTGATCCTACCGCTTCACTCTGGTAATCTAAGGAAATGCTATAGGGTATTAGGGTATAACCATTTTACCACGGGTTTGTCCCGTAGGGACCGTGGGTACTCCCCTACTGTAAACCCTTTATCATACAGCTTGATAATGGATTTATCCCCTAATGACATAATGGTCTAATAGGTATGATACCCCTTTATCATAATGGTCTGATATGGGTGACAAGCTGTTTCCATACATCATCGCCATTATCGTCTGCTATGTCCCCGGTATTGCATAGGGGCTCCGCCACATTACCCGCCAACTTGTATGAGGTTGCTCTAGTGATCCCACTAGGTCACTAACCAATGTAGCTAGGGCTATCTCACATAAGTTCCCCATTATAACCCCTAGGGGTCAATAAGAGTTACACCAATGATTGTCACTGTTGACACCGCCAAGCTTACTACCCCCGAACTGATGGCCCGTTATACGCGGGGTCGTGACCATCCCCACTGTCAAGGTATGCGGCATGTTATGGACTTGCTCGGCATTGATCTCCCGGAGCCCCTACAGCGTCGCCCCAGTGGGTGTAAGCGTAGTGCGAACCCATCACGCATGACCCTCTGGCGTGACAAGCAGAAAGCCAAGCAGGCGGGGCAATGAGCAACCACACAATGCCCCGCCGTACTGTCCGCCGCTTCCCCAAGCGCATCCTATCCGATGCTGACATTGCTTTCGAGGCCAGCCGCAAAGCTTCCTTCGATGCCATGCTAGAGGATACGCGAGTGCGCAGCGCACTACACGGCATGAAACCATAATCTCGACACGTGCCCCCGCCCGCTTCACGGGGGCCTGTTGTGAGCCCTTGGAAATACCGAGAGTTCATAACAGGCACATCACTTGCCATTCCATCTAACCAAACGCCTTGCTGATTGCTTCTTGTCCTTGTGGCAGCAATTGCGCGGCCCCCTTGTGTCTGCGGCTTATGCCGGTGGTCAGATGCAGGGGGCCTTATCTTTCCTTGGGCCTGCGCATTACCGCGCGGTACTGGTCCCCCTCCCTGTATGTCGCACTCCGGGGAGGGGGAGTTCATCAACCTAGTGCGGCACCGAGTGCGATTACATGACCTTACCAAAGATTGCCCAAAAGCTTGACGATGCCCGCCGGGATGTTGCCAAGCTCACCCGCCTACAAGATGCCCGGAACCGCCTCGCAAGCGTGGAGATCGAATACGACGCCGCCGTGGCCCAAGCGGACATTGATGCGGCTGCCAAGGCTGTCGCTGCCCGTGAGGCCTTGATGGCCGGTATTGTGGACGTGACGGTTTCGGACGCTTCCCCGGCTGCGGCAGGCGGTGACCTGTTGAGCCGTAGGTTCGCTATCACCTACACCCGCCCGACATACGACTATAACACCCGGACCAGCCCGACCAAGCCATCCACCATCAATGGTTTCAGTGCCGTGCCCGGTGGCGTGATGCTGTTTCTGCTAGAGAAGCGCCCGGATCAAATCCCGGCTGCGATCATGGCCCTTGCCCCCGACAATCCATCGCTTGCGTTCGAACGGTATGCGGTAGCTCGCCAGCGGGGTCACCTGTGAAACTGTCGGCAAGGGATCGCGCAAAGGTCAACGGTGCGCTCTGCATGATCCGGGATGCCGGACACAATGCAGACGCCATCACCGGCGTTGCCTCCGACATTATGAGCACGGGCACGCCGATCAAGCTGGCGTACCAAAGAGCCCTCGACAAGTTCGTGGAACAAGTCCCGGCTTTCCGGGCACCGCTGCAACGGTTGGGGCAACTGGTGGACGCCAGCGACATTCCCACCCTCGCCGGTTACAACGTGGCGCTCTCCCGCTACATCGAAACCGGGGACGCTGTTGACCTGCAACCCATCATGGCCACGGTCACGCGGGACGCGGGGGAAATGGCTGCCCGAACGGGTGACGCCGGGTTTGCCGATGGCCTTGGCCTTGCTGACACCTCACCTGCACCCGTTGCCGTTGACACCGTTCCCGATGTTGTCCCGGCACGTCCGGGCTGGGGTCCTACGGGGTTCCGGGCTGTGGACATTCAAGCGGCTACCCCCACAGAATAGCGGGGCATACTCGCAATCGCATCATGTAGGGTGGCAAGGGGTTTAAGCCCGTACTTGCCGCCCTCATTGCTTGGGGCATGGCCTTGGGCACGTTCGGCCAGATACTCCGGGACGCCAGCGGCTCTTGCCATAGTTTTGAAGCGGTGACGCCAACCATGATTGGGCTGCGGTGCTGTGACGCCGAGGGACCGAACCCACTTGGCTAGATCGGCTGCCCTGATTTTAGACCCCGGATTGATCCCATTGCCCGCCCCCTCATTGTAGAACAGAGTGGCAACGTCGTCCTTGGCCAGTTTCAGTATGCCCTGTTCGATCAAGTGGGGATGCAGGGGGACAGACCTTGCCTCATACGTCTTCACGGACCCCGCGTCCGGTGTGATGTGGACAACCCAAATCCCGCCCTCTTGCCGAATGTCTTTGGCCCGAAGCTGGGTGATCTCCCCAACCCGTGCCCCCGTGTAGGCGCACAGCCACGGCACCCACCGCCTAGCAAGGGCGTGCTTCACAGCCAGCCCGGCAGGTTGCGGCCCCAGTGCGGCCCCTAGGATGGTCATGGCTTCATCATCGGTCAGGTCACGTTCCCGGAGCTTCACAGCCTTGGGCGCTCGCACCTTCAATGCACTGGCAGGGTTAGCCGGGATAACCCCGTCATCATGGGCAATCGCCAGTGCGACCCGGACGGCGGGGAGATACCCGTCAATGATGGTTTTCTTGGCCAGCCCCTTGCCGACAAGCCCCTCTATCCACCTATTCAGGTCCGCGCGGGTTACCCGGCTGGCATCATCATGGCCAAGGAAGCCGACAAGGTTCACGAGACGGGCACGCCACTTGCGGACAGTCTTTGGATTAGCCGCACCGGATGCTGCATACCGATCGAACAGGGCGTGCAAGCTTGATGCAGTGGGGGCACGGTTCGTAGTGACCCGGTTGGCAACTTCGGTTTCCATGACCGCCACGGCGCTGCGCAGTGCGTCAAGCTCTGCATCCCGCTCGCGGATCAAATCCACCGCTGCCGCCTGATCCGGGGATAACTCCGCCGTGGCCATCTTGCGCCGTTGCCGCCAGAGCATCCGCAGTTCGGCCCGTGCTTCCCGCCGCGCCGCGCTGGCAGCCTCTAGGGCAGCTTGGGCCTGTTGCTCCTCGCGCTCCCGCGCGGTGCCTGTAAGCTCCTCTGTGGGCGTTCCTGGGGCTATGCCGATCGCGGTCCGGGCATCATCAATGAGCTTGTCGGTTTCGGTCGTGTGGGGGCGTAGGAGGCGCTTGGCTTCTTCCCGGTCCTTGGTGCCAAGGCTGCGCTTCCATTCCTTGCGCGGCTTGCCCGTGGCCGTGGTGAAACACCCGATCAAATCCACGGGGACAAGTCTGCGGAAATAGTAGGTCGCACCGGTCTTATCGAGGTGGGTACACATGCGCCGCTCCTATTACAGGTGTAACAGTCGGCTGTAAAATCCCGCTTATTTCCAGTGCTTTCCCGGATTTCCGGGGTGCGGAATGGTGCTGCTGGGGAGGATTGAACTCCCGACCTCAGCCTTACCAAGGATGCGCTCTACCACTGAGCTACAGCAGCACACCATTCCGCAAAGCCCGCAAAAATCGCGGCAAACGCCGGCGGGCAGGGGCGGGCTATTGGCGGGCAGGGAGGGCTTTGTCAACCCACGGCTCAGACCGCAAGCGCGTGCCGTCGTCCGCCCGGACTTGCCTTGGTTTGCCCGACGCGGCAAAGCATCGGCACCGGGTGGCTGCGGCAGTGCAAGGAGCGGCAATGGACAACGCAAAACCTTCGGCCAAGCTTACCCGCGAGGAGCGACTGGCTGCCCAGTTGCGCGCCAACTTGCGCCGCCGCAAGCAACAGGCCCGCACGCTGGGGCAGCAACAGCCCGCAGCCGTCGCCGGTGAGACTGCTGACAAACCGGCACAGGTAAAACCGACGCTGGCCAAACAAGCGGGGGATGGCTAGGGCCTGCGCTTCGTTTCCGGCCCAACCTTATAGCCCGCAGGTCCTTGCCGATGCCCCGCCTGATCCTGATCCGCCACGGCCAATCGCAGTGGAACCTTGAAAACCGCTTCACCGGCTGGTGGGATGTCGACGTGACCGAGAAGGGCGCTGCCGAAGCGGTCGCCGCCGGGCATCTTTTGCGTGACCGAGGTGTGCTGCCGACCACGGCGTTCACTTCGCTCCAGACTCGCGCGATCAAGACCTTGCACCTGGCGCTCGAAGGCTGCGGCCGGCTGTGGGTGCCAGAGGACAAGGACTGGCGACTTAACGAACGGCATTACGGGGGACTCACGGGGCTCGACAAGGCCGAGACCGCGGCGAAGCATGGCGATGACCAGGTCAAGGTGTGGCGCCGCAGCTTCGATGTGCCGCCGCCGGTGCTCGAAAAGGGCAGCGAATTCGATCTCTCGGCGGATCCGCGCTATGCCGGGATCACCGTGCCGCAGACCGAAAGCCTCAAGGATACGATCGCGCGCGTGCTGCCGTGCTGGGAGGAAAAGCTCGCCCCCGCGCTGCGTTCGGGCGAAACGGTGTTGGTGGCGGCGCACGGCAATTCATTGCGCGCGCTGGTCAAGCACTTGTCGGGCATTTCGGACGACGAGATCACCGGGCTTGAAATCCCGACCGGACAGCCGATCATCTACGAACTTGACGATGCGCTTGGCGAAGTGGAGCGCTACTATCTCGCCGATCGCTAAGACGGCCGCGGGACCGGGGGGATGGCCCAGGGGGACAGAACTGTGAGTGAAAAGCCATTGGTCGCCATCGTAATGGGCAGCCAGAGCGATTGGGAGACGATGAAGCTTGCAGCGGAAGCGCTTGATAAGCTTGGCATTGTGCATGATTGCAGGATCGTTTCGGCGCACCGCACCCCCGATCGGCTGGTGTCGTTTGCGCAAGGCGCGGCGGATGCTGGCTTCAAGGTGGTGATCGCGGGTGCGGGCGGCGCGGCGCATTTGCCGGGCATGGTGGCGAGCATGACGCACTTGCCGGTGCTGGGCGTGCCGGTGCAATCAAAGGCGCTGTCGGGCATGGATAGCCTGCTGTCGATCGTGCAGATGCCCGCAGGGATCCCGGTCGGCACGCTGGCGATCGGTGCGGCGGGGGCGACCAATGCGGGGCTGCTGGCGGCGGCGATCCTGGCCACCTCGGACCCGGAATTGGCGATCCGGCTCAAGGCTTTGCGCGCCGCACAGACCAGTGCAGTCGCTGAAAAGCCGGCATGATTCCGCTGACATCATGATCCCCCCGGGCGAAACCATCGGTATTCTCGGCGGCGGCCAGCTTGGCCGGATGCTGGCGCTGGCGGCCGCCAATCTGGGCTATCGCTGCCACGTCTATGCGCCCGAGCCCGAAAGCATTGCCGCCGACGTCTGCGCGGAATTCACTTGCGCCGGCTGGCACGACCTGGCCGCGCTCGAACGGTTCGCCAGTCAATGCGCGGTGGTGACGTACGAATTCGAGAACGTGCCGGTCGAACCCTTGGCTGTTGTGCGCGCCGCAACGCGGTTGCAACCGCATTGCAAGGCGCTCGAAGTGGCGCAAGACCGGGTTGCAGAGAAGTCCTTCGTCGAACCGATGGGCGGGCGGCCCGCGCCGTGGGCGCCGGTCGCCGACATGGCCGGGCTTGCCATCGCGATAGACACGATCGGCGCGCCCGGCATCCTCAAGACCCGGCGCGACGGGTATGACGGCAAGGGCCAGTGGCGGATCATGACCCCGGCCGATATCGACAACGTGCCCGAAATCGATCGCGCGCTGGTCTATGAAGGCCTGGTGCGGTTCGAGGCGGAGTTTTCGGTGCTGCTGGTGCGCGGGGCCGATGGCGACGTGCGGTTCTGGGATAGCCCGGAAAACAGGCACAATCGCGGCATCCTCGCCCGCTCCACCGTCCCGGCATCGCCGCTGATCGGCAGCCAGATCGCGGAAGCGCGCGCGCTGGCGGGCAAGATCGCGGCGGAACTCGATTACGTCGGCGTGCTGGCGGTCGAATTCTTCGCCACCGAAGCCGGCCCGGTGTTCAACGAAATGGCGCCGCGCGTCCACAATTCGGGGCACTGGACGATCGAGGGCGCGCTCACCAGCCAGTTCGAGAATCACATCCGCGCGATCTGCGGGCTGCCGCTGGGCGATTGCGCGCTGGCGGCCAGGGGCGTGGTGATGGACAACCTGATCGGCGACGATGCGCACGATTGGCACCAGATCCTGTCCGATCCGTGCAACCACTTGCACCTCTACGGCAAGGCCGCGGTGCGGCCCGGGCGCAAGATGGGCCACGTGACGCGGTTGGTGCTGTGACGCAGACTGTCGTGCTGATTGCCGCGCGCGCCCGCAACGGCACGATTGGCCGCGATGGCGCGCTGCCATGGCGCTTGCCGCTCGACCTCAAGCACTTCAAGACGCTGACCATGGGCAAAGCGATGATCATGGGGCGGAAGACGTTCGAGAGCTTTCCCGCGCCCTTGCCAGGCCGCCGCCATATCGTGCTGACGCGCGATGCCGGCTGGCGGGCCGATGGGGCCGAGGTTGTGCACGATCCCGATGCCGCGCTCGCGCTGGCGGGTGAGGGCGAGGTGATGGTGATCGGCGGGGCGCAAGTCTATGCGCTGTTTGGCGATCGGGCCGATCGGTTTGAATTGACCGAAGTTCATGCCGACGTCCTCGGTGACACCACAATGCCCACACCCGGCGCGGACTGGCGCGAAGTGGCGCGCGAGGAACACCCGGCAGTTGGCGATCGGCCCGGTTTTGCCTTCGTGACGCTGGAGCGCGCGACGTGAGGCTCGACGCGCGCAACCCCATCCCCGATTCCTTGCGCGGTGCTATCATCGCGCTCGGCAACTTCGATGGGTTCCACCTCGGCCACCAGGCGGTGGTGGGCGAGGCGGTGCGGTGGGCACGGGCCGAAGGCCGCCCCGCGATCGTCGCCACTTTCGATCCGCACCCGGTGCGCTATTTCAAGCCCGAGGCCGCGCCGTTCCGGCTGACTTCGCTCGACCAGCGCGAGGAATTGTTCGCCGGCGCCGGGGCCGATGCGATGCTGGTGTTCACCTTCGACGCCGAATTTGCCGCCATCACCGCCGAGGGCTTCGTCGAAGGTCTGCTGCGCGATCATCTGGGCGCAGCGGGCGTGGTAACCGGCGTGGACTTCACCTTCGGCAAGGGGCGCGGCGGCAACTTGCAACTGCTGTCGGAACTTGGCGCCACCTGCGGGCTGAAAGCGCGCGCGGTCGGCCCGGTCGAGGAGGGGGGCGAGGTCGTCTCCTCCAGCCGCATCCGCCAGGCGCTGCAATCGGGCGATTGCGCCACCGCCGAACGCCTGATGACGCGGCCTTTCGCGATCCGCGGCACGGTGCAGCACGGCGACAAGCTGGGGCGGACGATCAACTTCCCCACCGCCAACCTCGATATCGGCAGCTATCTGCGCCCGCGCTACGGCATCTATGCGGTGACCGCCAAAATACCTGATGAACGCTTGCCCGGCGGCGTGGAAGTGCAAGGCGCGGCCAATGTCGGCATCAGGCCCACGTTCGATCCGCCCAAGGAATTGCTCGAACCCTATTTCTTCGACTGGTCGGGCGATCTTTACGGGGCCGAGATCGAGGTGGCTTTCCACCACTTCCTGCGGCCCGAGGCGAAGTTCGACAGCCTCGATGACCTCACCAGGCAGATGGCCAAGGATTGCGAAGAGGCGAAGAGGCTCCTAAGCGGCCGGGCATGACCGAGCCGACAGCCAAGCGCGACTACCGCGATACCGTCTTCCTGCCGAAGACGCCGTTCCCGATGAAAGCCGGCCTTCCGCAGAAGGAGCCGGGCATTCTCGCGCGCTGGCAGGACCAGGACTTGTATCGCACGCTGCGCGAAACCCGCGCGGGTGCGGAAAAGTTCATCCTCCACGATGGCCCGCCTTACGCCAATGGCGACATGCACATCGGCCACGCGCTCAACCACATCCTCAAGGACATGGTCTGCCGCACGCAATCGCTGCTGGGCAAGGATGCGCCCTACGTGCCCGGCTGGGATTGCCACGGCTTGCCCATCGAATGGAAGGTCGAAGAGGAATACCGCAAGAAGAAGCTCAACAAGGACGAGGTCGATCCGGTCGAGTTTCGCGCCGAATGCCGCGCTTATGCGCAGAAATGGGTCGATGTTCAGCGCGAGCAGTTGAAGCGGCTCGGCATCAATGGCGATTGGGACCATCCCTACCTGACGATGGACGCCGAGGCCGAAGGCACGATCGTTGCCGAACTGATGAAGTTCGCCGAGAGCGGCCAGATGTATCGCGGCGCCAAGCCGGTGATGTGGTCGCCGGTCGAAAAGACCGCGCTGGCTGAGGCCGAGGTCGAGTACGAGGATATCGTCTCGACGCAGATCGACGTGGCGTTCGAGATTGTTGACTCGCCGATTGCGGAGCTGGTCGGCGCTTATGCGGTGATCTGGACGACCACGCCGTGGACGATCCCGGTGAACCAAGCGATCGCTTATGGGCCGGACATTGAATACGTCGCGGTCGAATCAATCGGCGTAAAAGATGTTCACGACATGGAGCTTCGGCCGGTCCTGATTGCGAAGGATTTGCTCGCCCAGGTTTCTGGTCGGACTCAGCTTGGGTTTATCGGCGATTGTGTCGTGTGGCGCGGCAAAGGCTCCGACCTCGCCGGCACCATCGCCCGCCACCCGATGGCCAACCATTTCCGTCAGCCCGCACTTGATGCGGGCCTAGGCGTCTCTTCGGACGTCGGTAAAGGAGCAAGCCAAGCCCCGGATCAAGTCCGGGACGACGAATTTGCGAAAATGGCCGAATTCTTCCTCCGCCCGCGCCCGTTCCTGCCCGGCGATTTCGTCACCACCGACAGCGGCACGGGCCTGGTCCATATGGCGCCCGATCACGGCGAGGACGATTTCGCGCTGTGCAAGGCGCACGGGCTCGAACCGGTGTTCGCGGTCGAGGGCGATGGCAAGTATCGCGCGGACTGGGCTTGGCTGGGCGGGCAGGGTTCGGTCATCAACGCCAAGTTCAATGCGCCCGATGGGCCGATCTGTTCGGATTTGCGCGAGGCGGGCGGGCTGTTGGCGGCGAGTGCCGAATACAAGCACAGCTATCCGCATTCGTGGCGATCGAAGGCCAAGGTGATCTATCGCTGCACGCCGCAGTGGTTCGTGCCGATGGATCGGGAACTGGGCGCGGAAGAAAAGAGCCCACCCCTAACCCCTCCCGCAAGCGGGCGGGGGACTCTTAGGGAAACCGCGATGGCCGCCATCGCCGCCACGCGCTTCGTGCCCGAAAAGGGTCGTAACCGTATCGGTGCGATGGTCGAGGGGCGGCCCGATTGGGTGCTGTCGCGCCAGCGTGCCTGGGGTGTGCCGATCACGCTGTTCGTGAAGAAGGGCACCAACCAGTACCTCGCCGATCCGGCGGTCAACGCGCGGATCGTGGCGGCGATCAAGGCCGAGGGTGTGGACGCCTGGACCGATGAGCGCGCGCAAGAATACCTTGGGAGCGATTACGCGGCCGAGGATTACGAGCGCGTCACCGACATTCTCGATGTGTGGTTCGATTCGGGCTGCACACACGCATTCGTGCTCGAATCGGGGCGCTGGCCCGACTTGCTCCGCCCCGAGGGCTGGACCGGCCCGAAGGCCGATCTGTATCTCGAAGGCAGCGACCAGCATCGCGGGTGGTTCCAGTCGTCGCTGTTGGAATCCTGCGCCACGCGCGGCCACGCGCCGTACAAGGCGGTGCTGACGCACGGCTTCACGATGGACGCCAAGGGCATGAAGATGTCCAAGTCGCTGGGCAACACCATCAACCCGCTCGACCTGATGCGCGATTATGGCGCCGATATCCTGCGGCTGTGGGCGCTGTCGGTCGATTTTACCGAGGACCACCGCATCGGCAAGGAAATCCTGGCCGGAGTGGCGGACCAGTACCGCAAGTTGCGCAACACGTTCCGTTATCTGCTGGGCGCTTTGGACGGGTTCGACGAGAGCGAGCGGGTGGCCGACGTGGCCGCTATGCCCGAGTTGGAACGCTACATGCTGGCGCTGCTCGCGAAGCTGGACGGCACGCTTGATGCGGCGGTAAAGGCGTTCGATTTCAACACATACGTCCGCGCGCTGACCGACTTCTGCAGCGAGGACTTGTCGGCGTTCTTCTTCGATATCCGCAAGGATTGTTTGTATTGCGACGCGGCAACCGATCCCAAGCGGCGGGCGTATCGGACGGTGCTGGACACGCTGTTCCATGCGCTGGTGAGGTATGCCGCGCCGGTGCTGGTGTTTACGGCTGAGGAGGTCTGGGGCACGCGGTTTCCCGAGGCGGGGAGCGTGCATCTGCTGGTTTGGCCGGAGGTTGCGGGCGCCCCAACTCTCCGTCACCCCGGCGAAGGCCGGGGTTCGGCTTCTTCATCCGACGGCGAAGAAAGCAGCCAAACCCCGGATCAAGTCCGGGGCGACGAATTGGTGGAGCGGTGGACTGCATTGCGCGAAGTCCGGATGGCCGTGAACGAGGCCATCGAGCCTTATCGACGCAACAAGGATATCCGTTCAAGCCTCGAAGCAGAAGTCTGGATCAACCACTCGTACCCCGGCGTCGACTTATCCGAACTGTTTATCTCGGCCGAAGTTCACCAAGGCGAGCACGAAAATGTTATCCGTACCTCGCAACCCAAGTGCGAGCGGTGCTGGCGCCACCTTCCCAAAGCTAAGGAAGGCGGCGATCTCTGTTCACGGTGCGATCAGGTCGTGTCGGGCATGGACGCGGTTGCATGACCCTGCTCACTCCCCTGCGCGCTCGCGGGCTGGCGCTTGCGCTGGCGATTTTCGCAGTCGATCGCGGGGTGAAGTGGCTGTTGACCGGGCCGCTGGAACTGCCCTTCAAGGGCCCGTTCCATGTGCTGCCGATCTATGCGTTCCGCTATACCGAAAACTACGGCGTCTCGCTCGGCATGTTCACCGCGGATTCGCCGCAGCAGCGCTGGTTGCTGGTCGCGGTTACCGCCGCGATCGCAATCGGCGTTGTCGTGTGGCTGCTGCGCGAGAAGGCGTGGGGCGAGATCGGCGGCCTTGCGCTGATCCTGGGCGGGGCGATGGGCAATATCTGGGACCGGGCGTTTTCGGGCTACGTGATCGATTACGCCGATCTGCACTTCGGCGAATGGCGCCCGTTCCTGATCTTCAACCTGGCCGATGCCGCGATCACCTGCGGCGTGCTGATACTGCTTGCCCGCTCGCTGCTTCTGCGCGAAAAGCCCGCCACTTCCGGACAGAGCGCGTAAGCGCCTGGCCCACGGTTTCTGAAGGACTATAGAATGCGCAAAGTCGCCACCATCCTCGTCCTGGCATCGGCCGCAACGGTGCTGTCCGCGTGCGGCAGCAGCGGCTTGCTCAACCGCGCGCGGCCCGACGAATTTGCGGTGACCCGCGCCGCGCCGCTAGTGGTGCCGCCCGATTTCGCGCTCAACCCGCCATCGCCCGGCGCGCCGCGTCCGCAGGATGCCGATGCCGCGAACCAGGCGCTCGACGCATTGTTCGGCGGATCGGCCCCGCGCAGCGAGATCGAGAAATCGACGCTGGGCAAGGCCGGCGCCGCCGAAACCAGCATCCGCAGCAAGGTTGGCGATCCCGAGACGCAGACCGTGGCCAAGGGCAACGTGACGCAGAACATCCTGGCCGCGCCGCAGGGCGATGGGCGCGAGGCGCAGGCGGTTACGCCGGGCTGAGAGAGCGTCCGCCCCCAAAGGAACCGTTCGCCCTGAGCTTGTCGAAGGGCTGCCTTT
>NZ_JANXWG010000052.1 GCF_025351285.1 Novosphingobium sp. | reverse complement strand
CCGCAGCCGCGCGAACGGGCCGACCGACGATTTGGCGCCGATCGTGGCACCTTCGATGTGGCAGAACGCATGGATCACCGCATGGTCCTGCACCACCGCGCCCGGCCCGAACACCACGTTGGGCTCGATCGTCACGTCGCGGCCCACCACCGTATCCCACGCGAACCACACCGTTTCGGGCGCGATCAGCGTGGCGCCATCGGCCATCGCGCGCGCGCGGCGGCGCCGTTGCCAGCGCTGTTCGGCCCCGGCCAATTCGGCGCGGCTGTTGATGCCGGCCACTTCATCGGGATCGTCGGTGACGACCACCGCGCACGTCCGCCCGTCGAGGCTGGCCACGTTGACGATATCGGTCAGGTAATATTCGCCCGCGGCGTTGTCGTTGGTCACTCGCGCGAGCAGGCCGAACAAGTCTGCGCTGCGCACCGCCATCAGCCCCGAATTGCACAACCGGCAGGCGCGCTCTTCCTCGGTGGCGTCCTTGTGCTCGACCATCTTGACGATACGGCCATCATCGTGCGCAATCACACGGCCGTATTGCAGCGTCTCGGCCGGTTCGAAGCCCAGCACGACAACGGCCGGCGAATCCGCCGCGTGGAGCCGTTCGAGCATCGCACGCATCGTTGCTGCCCGGACGAACGGCACGTCGCCGTAAAGGATCAGCACATCGCCCTCAAAGCCGGCCAATGCCGCTTCGGCCTGCTGGACCGCGTGGCCGGTGCCGTGCTGCGGGTCTTGCACCGCGATGGTCGCGCGGCCCGCCAGCGCCGTTTCGAGCTGCTCGCGTCCGTGCCCCGCCACCACCACGCTGCGTGCCGGCGCCAGGTCGGCCGCACTCGCCAGCAAGTGGTCGATCATCGCGCGGCCCGCGATCGGGTGAAGCACCTTGTGCAGGTCGCTTTTCATCCGGGTGCCCTTGCCGGCAGCGAGCGTGACGATTGCGAGTGGAGCGGTGATGGCGTTCGGTTCAGTCATACCGCGCTCCTTGCCAGCAAAATCTTGCGGTTTCCAGAACACCCGGCCACACCGGACACACCATGGACATATCCACCCCATTTCCATTCGCAATCGTCGGATTCGACCTCGACGGTACGTTGCTCGATACCAGCCTGGATATCGGCCACGCGCTCAACCACGCATTGCGATCGATCGGGCGCCCGATCGTACCGGTCAACGAAGTGTACCGGCTGATCGGAGGCGGGACCGGGCAAACGCTGCGGCTCGGGCTGCTCGAAACCGGCGGCGCGCTACCCGCGGACGAGATGGCGGCGCTCGAAGACGTGCTCTTCGCCTACTACGAGGATCACATTGCCGAACACACCAAGCTCTATCCCGGCGGCGAAGCGATGCTCGATGCGCTGGCCGCGCGCGGGGTCACGCTGGCGGTGGCGACCAACAAGAAGGAACACCTGGCGCGCAAAGTGTTCGCCGAACTCGGCCTGACCGACCGCTTCTCCGCAATCCTGGGCGGTGATTCGCTCGGCCCGGGCAAGGCCAAGCCCGCGCCCGACCTGCTCCACGCGATGGTCGAGCAAAGCGGTGGTGGCCGCGCCGCCTTCGTAGGCGACACCACGTATGACATCGGCGCCGCCCGCGCAGCCGCGCTGCCGGTGGTGGCGGTCAGCTTCGGGTTTCATGACCGGCCGCCGCACGAACTGGGCGCGGATGCGGTGATCGATCACTTCGACGCGCTGATCCCGGTGCTGGAAAGTCTGGGTTAAATCCTAGTCGTGCGGGCGTCGGTTGAGTCGTTCGATCACTTCGTCCATCGGTTCGATCACGGTTATGCTGCGGCCTTCGCCGAAGCGAATGCGCGTTCCATCGGTGACCGAGGAAATGAACGTGACTTGCGCGGCATTGATCGCGGTTGCCACCCGGTCCGAACTGGTGAATTTCACGAACATCGGCACGCTCTCCTCTATTTTGTCGAAGCGCAGCCTAGCCGTTCCGTGCGGTATTGCCAGCAGGCAAAGCATCCAGGTACGCGCCCAATGTGGAGTAGTGCGACAGGTCGGGCATTCGATGCAGCGCGACAACGTCGGGCAGCCGTTTGGCCAGGACTTCGGCCATCGCGGACGGTGACCAGTTGTCCTCGGCGCCGTGCCATAGCGTCACTGGATGGCGGATATCGGACAGGATCGAAGCCCAGTCGCCGACATAGGCGGCGATCTCGCGCATATAATTGATTCGGCCGTGGCTCAGACCGTGGCGCAGGATCATGGCCATGGTGCATTGAAACGCCGCATTGCCGGCCAGCGCCCTATCTTCACCCTGCGCCGATGCGAAGAGCGCTGCCGCCAACCGGGTGGGTGCCAGCCGCGCTGCCAGCGCCTGGCCTGCTGCCATCGCGCCGAACAGCGCGGGGCTGCGAGTAGCAGCGGCAAACACCGGCTTGCCGGCCATATGGTCGAGGTAATCGCCAGTCTGCAAAGGCGCGGCGGCAGAGATCAGATCGATCGTCAGCGGCAGGTCGGGCAGTCGGTGCGCAACCTGCAACGCGATGAACGTACCCAGCGAAAAGCCCACGAGCCGGATCGGCGCAGCCCCGGCCAAAGCCCGCACTTCATCCGCCAACGCATCGCAATGCGCATCGAAGGCCAATCCCGGATGCAGTGAAGATCGATCGAGCGCATGCCAGCCGTCCGGCACCGGCGCCCCGAACAGCGTGAGTTCGCGGGGCCCTCCCGGCACTTCGTGGAAATAGATCGTGACCGGCGCGCCCAGCATCACGCCGCGCGAACACAGCGCCGCGCGCCAACCTATCCGCTTGCTGAAACCGGCCGCGCATGGCATCGGCGCGCGCAGGATTTAACCGTCCGGTTAGCCATACACCGGGCGCTGCGGGAGACTTTACATGACCATCTCGTTCGAAGGAAAAGTTGCCATCGTCACCGGCGCTGGCGGCGGGTTGGGCCGGGCCTATGCGCTCGAACTGGCCAGGCGCGGCGCCAAGGTTGTCGTTAACGACATTGGCGGATCACGCGACGGCACCGGCCATTCGGACGCGGCGCTCGCGGTGGTCGAGGAAATCAAGGCCGCCGGCGGCGAGGCGATGTCGAACGGCGCCAGCGTCACCGAATACGACCAGATGGTCGAAATGGTGGCCAAGGCCAAGGAGGCCTGGGGCGGCGTCCACGTGCTGATCAACAACGCCGGCATCCTGCGCGACAAGAGCTTCACCAAGATGGACCCGGCCGATTTCGAGCTGGTGGTCAAAGTCCACCTGATCGGCTCAGCCTTCGCCACCAAGGCGTGCTGGGACCTGATGCGCGCGCAGAATTACGGCCGCATCCTGATGACCGCTTCGTCCACCGGCCTCTTCGGCAACTTCGGCCAGGCCAACTATGGCGCGGCCAAGCTGGGCCTGGCGGGCCTGACCAAGACGCTTTACCTCGAAGGCACCAAGAACAACATCAAGGTCAACACGCTGGCCCCCGTCGCCGGCACGCGGATGACCGAAGACATCTTCCCCGAGGAAGCGTTCAAGCTGTTCGGCCCCGAAAATGTCGTGCCGGCCGCGCTGTTCCTGGTCTCCGAAGATTCGCCCACCAACGCTATCGTCGGCGCCGGCGCAGGCGCGTATCATTCGGCGTGGGTATCGATGAACCCCGGCGTATTCCTGGGCCCGGACGAGCGCACCGTCGAAGGCTTCGCCGCCCAATGGGACAAGATTTCCGACCGCACCGGCGATTTCGTTCCGCAATCGGGCGCCGAGCAAAGCGGCGCGATCCTGGCGCTGATCCAGAAGGGCATGAAGGGCTGATTCTCCAGCCATTGAACAGGGTTACGCCGGGGTGGGCAGCATGCCTCCCCGGCAATCCGGGTTAAACATTTCGGCTGCAATTCATTAGTAACTATGCGGTATGGCCTGTTCGTCACTCGGCAACGCACCGGGGGCGAAACATCCAATCCAGAGGCAAGGCCCAGCGGCAAATCGCCACCGGGTCGAACTTCAAAGGCCAAGCCGAGCAATGAACGCCCTGTCCCAAGACAGCTTCCAGCAGATGTGCGACCAGGTTTCGGCGGTGGTCGATGCCGTGCAGTATGAACGGATGCGCTGGGCGCGCGATGTGGGGCCGCGATTGGCCGAAATGGTCACGATGACGCTGGCCTCGATCGAAGGCCGCATCGATCTCGAATTCTCCGAAGAACAATCGACCACCGAGATCAAGCGCTTCATCCTTAAGGTCCACGGCGTGCGCGTGATCGGCCTGACCTTGTGGATCGAGGACGGCCAGGCGCACATGCAACCGGTCGAGATCGACCGCAGCCGCTATCTGCTCTCGGCCAAAGGCACGCTCAGCGTCGAACTCGACGGGCTCAACGCCGAATGGATCGCGCAAGCCCTGCGCACCGCCTTCGGCCTGATCGAGGCGCGCGAAGAACCCAAAGCCGTAGCGCCGCCGCCCACGGCTGCACCCGCGAAACAAGCCGCTGCCGTCCGGACTCAAACGCTCCGGGCGGGCTGAAGCACGGTCACGACTGACAACCCCAACCTCACCGTTCGTGTCGAGCGAAGTCGAGACACGCAGGCGCAGCGTTGGCGTGTCT
>NZ_JANXWG010000047.1 GCF_025351285.1 Novosphingobium sp. | reverse complement strand
CTTGTGAACGGGGTGAACCGCATGGCGGTCACGGGGTTCACCGGCAACGTGGCCAGCAGCGCGGCGGCGCTTGATGCAACGGGCAATTTCACGCTCAACGTCGGCGCAACACTCAATGTCGCGGCAAACCAGGCGATTGGCACGTATTCAGGCACTTACGTGCTAACTGTGGTTTATCAATAGCACTCGATTGCAAGAAGATACCTGATTCCCCATAGGATCGCTTGCTCAAGGCGAGCAACGTTCGGGGGATCGCGCATGAAGACCGAGCCAGGGCTGTCCGATCGCGCGCGGACGTCGATACGATGCGTGCCATCGATGTGCGCCGCCCTGATTGCGGTGCTTGCCGCAGGCGGACCGGTAAATGCGCAGCAGCAGGCGCTGGGTTCACCGGCCGCCCCCAAAGCGCCGGCGTCAGTGGTTGCTGCCGCACCGCAAGGCGCGGTGGGCGGGCTGGGCGATATCAACCTCTACCCCAAGCGCGTGGTCATGGGCGACAAGCTGCGCGTGACCAGCGTCGGCCTCTACAACCGCGCGAGCGCTTCGGGCGACTACGAGATCTCGATCTCGGACCTGGTCATGAAGCCCGATGGCACGCTCGTCGAACTCGCCACGATCAAGGACGAGGCCGAGCGCGCGAAAGTCCGCACCGCCAGCGCGCTGATCCGCTGGTCGCCGCACCGGGTCACGCTGCCGGCCAACGAGGCGCAGATGATCCGCGTGATGGCGCACGCCGGCCCCGACCTGCCGCCGGGCGAATACCACTCGCACTTCTCGGTGGTCGCGGTCCCGCCCGTCAGCGACGGTCTGTCGATCGAACAGGCGGCCGGGGCGACGCAGCCGGGCAACATCGGGGTCACGATCGTGCCGCGCTTCGGCATCGCCATCCCCGTGATCGTGCGCGTGGGCCAGACCACGCTGACCGCGGGATTGCGCGACCTGGCCGTCACCACCTCGCGCGCGGGCGCGAAAGTCGTGAGCCTGACGATCACCCGGGCCGGCACGCGCTCGGCCTTCGGTGACGTGACCGTCACCGTGCCGGGCGCGAAGAAACCGGTCGCGCAAGTCCGCGGCATCGGCGTTTACACCGAGATCGCCGAGCGTAGAATCGAGATTCCGCTCACCCCCGATGCCGATCCGCGGCTGATCGCGCCCGGAGCGCGGCTGACCGTGACTTATGTCGATGACGACGAAGCGCCCGGCAAGACGCTGGCGCGGCAGGAATTTGTCGTGCCGTGAACCCGCAAATGGCGCGGCAGCGATCGAGGCGCGCGCGGCGGCTGCCAAGAGCGCTGACGGGAGCGCTGGCGGGGGCAAGCGTGCTGGTGCTGGGCGAAGCCCTGTTCGCGCCGGCGGGGCCGGTGGAGGAGGCAATCCCGCCACCCGCCGTCAAACCCGGGCGCAGCAAGCTGCCTCAGCCGCACTTCGGCGGAAAGCGCGCCGATCGCACCGCCAAGGCCCGGCGCAAGGCCGAGCGGCGACTGGCCAAGTCCAGGCTGACGAAGCAGCGGCATGAAGCGCTGGCCATGGCCGAGCCGCTGCCGGTCCCCCAGCGCATGTCCGGCACGCGCAGCCGCCTGATCGAGCGCGTGGCTGGACCGGCAGTTCTACCCGTCGTTGACCAGGACGCGGCGGGCGTGACGCCGGCGGCCGGACCGCTACCCCTGCCAGCCTTCGCGGCCGACCCGCCATTGCCGCCGATGGCCTTGGGGTCCGTCGCCTTGCTGCCCGATGTCGCACCCACGGCCGAGGGCGCTCCCGACGTGGCAGCGACGGCGGCAGCAACGGTTTCACCAGCCGATCCGGCCCCGACACCCGCGCTGCCGATCGCGTCACTTGCGCAAGTTCCGGTCGAGCCTGCGCGCACAATCGTACCGGTCGAGGTCCTGCCCGATCTGCCGCAAGCCGTGCATATGGCGGGTCCGAAGGTTACACCTGCCCCTCCGCCAGCCGCAGCGGACAAGCCGGCTCGACGGCGCATGCTCGCGCTGGCCACGATGCCGCGCCCCGATTTCGGAACGCCCGGCCCGGCGTCGCCTCCGCCGCCACCTGCGCGCAAACCCTTGCCCGTGCCCGATTTCGGCAAAGTTGCACCAAACCCCGCGCCGGCCTTCGCCCAGCCCGCGAAAGCGCCCTTCGCCGCCGGTGTTGCCACAACGGCGGTGCCAGCCGTCGCGTTTGCCGGGCAGGGGCTCGACCACGACGGCGGCGTTGGCGGCACGGGCGCGATCTTTTCGGGCGACGATGAACTGATCCTCCAGATCGAAACCGGCGATGGCGCCACCAGCGATACCGTGATCGGTTATGGCACGCGCGCGGGCACGTATTTGCCATTGGGCGCGCTGGCGCGGTTCCTCGAAGTGGGCCTCGCGATCAGCGACGATGGCCACTACGCCAGTGGCTGGGTGCTCGACGAGAAGCGCACGCTGGTGATCAACTTGCGCGAGGGCACGCTGACGCTGGCGGGCAAGTCGCTGCCGCTCGCGCGCGGCGATGCCGCTGCGTTCGAGGGTGAGCTTTACCTCAAGGCCGAACGCTTCGCCGCGCTGTTTCCGCTCACGCTCGCGGTCAATCCGCGCGCGCAAACGATCGCGATCAGGACGCTGGAGCGTTTCCCGTACGAGCAGCGCTTCGAGCGCGAGCGCGCGCGCGAAAAGCTGTCGGGACGCGGCGGCGGCGCGGGTGCGGCCAAATGGCCGCGCGAAAAGACCCCGTGGGCCGCGCTGAGCTTTCCGCTGGCCGACGTCGAAACGCGCATGGTCTCCGACAATGCGCTCGGCCCGCGCACCGAGACCGATCTGCGGCTCGCCGGCGACCTGGCCTTCATGACCGCGCGGGTTTTCGCCAGCACCTCGTCGGTCTATGGACTGACGGCCGCGCGGATCGAGATGGGCCGGCAGGACCCCGACGCGCGGCTGCTCGGCCCGCTCAGGGCCACCGCATTCGCCTTTGGTGACGTGTCGACCGCGACGCTTCCGCTAGGGTTGCGCGGCACTTCGGGACGCGGCGCGACGCTGACCAATGCCGCGCTGGCGCAAGCGTCGGTGTTCGACACGCTGGATTTGCGCGGCGAGCTGCCCAACGGCAACGAAGTCGAGCTGTACCGCAACAACACCCTGATCGGTTCCACCCGGACACCGGTCAACGGCCAGTACGAATTCCTCCAGGTCCCGGTCGATTACGGGCTCAACGTGTTCCGGCTGGTGTTCTATGGTCCGCAGGGCCAACGCCGCGAGGAGGTGCGCCGGTTGAGCGTGGGTGACGGGCGGCTGGGCAAGGGCGAGCTCAATTACACCGTCGGCGTCGCGCAGAAGGACATCAACCTGGCGAGCGTGCGGTTGCCCAACTTTCTGCCCGGCCCCGACTACGGCAAATGGCGGGCGAGCGCGCAGGTCCTGTTCGGCGTTTCAACCGAACTTACCGCGAGCGCATCGGCCGCCTGGTTCGAAACCGATGCAGGCAAGCGGGCGCTGGTTTCAGGAGGAATGCGCGTCGGGCTGGGCGGACTGGCGCTCAAGCTCGACGCCGGATACGAGACGCGCGCGACGCCCGCAACCGGCTCGGGCGAAGCGCTGGAGGTGGGGCTCGGCGGCAAGCTGCTGGGCTTCTCGTTCGCGCTGACCCACGCCGAATATCGCGGCCGGTTCAGCGACGAGGTCCGCGCTTTTACTGCCGACAGCCTGAAGCGGGCGAGCGAGCTGACCGTCGCCGGCACGCTCGATCTGGGGTGGCTGCACCGTTCGCTGATGCTGCCGCTGTCAGGTCGCTTCCGCCGGATCGCCTTCGACGACGGGCACATCCAGACCGACGGCTCGCTCGCCTCGTCATTGCCCGCGTTCGGCGCGATCCTGTCCTCTCGCCTCGAATATTCGAGCTCGGCAATTCCGGGCACCAATACCTTCCGGGGCCTGACCGGCTCGTTCGATCTTGCCACGCTTGCGCGCTCGCGCACGCGCTACCACGCCTCGCTCGATTTCGGGCTGCTGCCGGGCGCGCGGCTGAATGCCGCATCGTTCGACGTCGATCATGCGATCGACGACAACACCACGTTGAGGGCAGGTATCCAGCGGACTTTTGCCGGCGGGCAGACGACGGCGGGGCTCTCGGGCTACCGCCGGTTCCGAAACTTCACGCTCGCGTTCAGCGGCAACTACACCGTGCCCTCGCGCAGCTACGACGTACAGCTTCGACTCGGGTTCAGCTTCGGGCGCAATCCGCTCACAAGGCGGTTGTTCACCGCGCGACCGGGGCTGGCGGGGCAGGGAGCGATCGCCATTCGCGCCTATGAGGACTACAACGGCAATCGCGCCTACGACCCGGGCGAACCGGTGCTGCCAAAGGTGGCGTTCGGCAACGGCGTCCAGACGGGAGAAACCGACGCCGATGGCATCACCTTTATCGGCGGGCTGGGCGACGCGGCGAAGGCCAGCATCCGGCTCGATACCGACACTTTGCCCGACATCGCGCTGGCCGCTGTGACAACGGGGATCGAGGTCGTACCGCGCGCAGGTCGCATCCACGTCTCGGACTTTGCGATCGTGGCGCTAAGCGAGATCGAGGGCATTGCGCGGTTTGCTGGACCTGGCCAAAGCAAGCGCGGCGTTTCGGGGCTGGTCCTGTTGTTGCGCGACGCCGGAACCGGCAAACAGGTCGCGCGCGTTCGCAGCGAAGCCGACGGGTTTTTCTATTTCGAACAGGTCCGCCCGGGCACCTACCGCATAGAACTCGATCCCGGCCAAGCCCAAAGCCTGCACCTGCTGATGGAGGAGACCCACACGATCGTTATCGGATCAAAGAGTGCTGTCCAGCATCTAGAGGTCACGATCGCGACCGGATTATAAGGGGCGATGACAATGCACAAAAGTGGGCGCGTTGTGGGTCGTCCGCTTACGCGAGTTGATTTGGACGCTTCGGGACTGCGCTTAGCGGCACGGCGGTCGTCGAGCGTTGCAGCATCGCGGCGCATGTTGGCATTGGCGCTGGTGCTGGAGGGCAAATCGCGAACCGAGGCGGCCGCAGGCAGCGGGCATGGATCGGCAGACACTGCGCGCCCTTCGTCAGGCTCAGGAGGGTGCATCGCTACAATGAGGAAGGCTTGGCCGGGTTGTCGGATCGGTATGGAAATTTCGGACCAAAGCGCCTGTTTTCCCCTGAGCAGGAAGCCGAGGTTGCGCAATGGGTTCGTGCTGGCCCTGACCTGGCCGAACATGGCGTCGTCCGCTGGTGCCGGGCCGACTTTGCCGCGCGATCAAGGCCAGGTTCGGCATCGTTCTGGCCGAACGCACGATGAGCACCGTGCTGCGTCGGCTGGGTTTCCGACGCGTCGTCCCCAGACCGCGCCACCCCGGCCATGATGCTGCGGCGCAAGCGTCTTTCAGCGCGACTTCGCCGCCCTCATAGAGGCCGCGCTGCCACAGCAGGCCAAGGCCAAACCGCTGGAGCTCTGGTGGCGAGATGAAGCCCGCATCAGCCAACAAGGCACGTTGACCCGGCTACGGCCGGACCGAGACGGATGGCCGCACCTTGTACAACATCGACATCGTCGCAAGCGAGATCGAATTCGTCTGAGCCATATCGGGAGCCCCGACATGCTGCACATTTCGAACTTCGACGATGTCGCCTGTATCATCGCAGGCATCACTGTAACCAACCCCGCGATGGTTGTTCGTGTCCGCAAGCAGGCACTCGGGCGCCTCGAAAAATAGGCCTTCCCTGACCGGCTGAAATCGGATTCAGGGTTTGGCGCGCATAGAGCGCGGGATCGTGGGATTTCGAGATGGGCCAGCCTGGATTTTTCGATTTGCAGCACCGTTATGAGGAGCTGGACGCGCATGGCGACCCGCTGGTGGCGATCAATGCGGCGGTGCCGTTCGAGATGTTCCGGGTTAAGCTGAAGACGGCGCTGATCAAGGGCGGGCTTCGGCGCTCTGAGGTGGAGCGCAAGAGCGCCGCCGGCCGCAAGCCGTGGGACGAGGTGCTGATCTTCAAGGTGCTGGTGCTACAGGCGCTTTACAATCTGTCGGACGAGGCAATGGAATAAGCGAGCAAGGTTCGCAGCAGCATTTCGCCGTCGATGCGGTCGGTCTTGACGCGGCGCGCCCGGCGCGGGACCGCAATCGATGCGGGATCGACGACATAGCTTTCGAACCCTTCCGGTTCCAAGACCCGATGAAGCCAGAAGCCATCGAGCCCCGCCTCCTGGATCACAACAAAGCCAAAGCGCTTTCCGGTACGAGCCTCCGCCTTGCGCTGCAGTTCGGCAAAGCGTGCAAGCAGCCCGGCAACATCCTTTGCGGCTACGACGAACTTCGACATCTTCTCGCCGTTCCCCGGCGCCAAAGACGTGATCAACCATTTCGATTGCGAGAGTTCCAGCGAGATAAAATTCGCGCTAAGCTCGGTGTGAACAGCGGACGGCTTTTGGGAACGATGAGCTGCGATCGGCATGTTGGTCTCCAGAGTTGGTTTTTAGCGAGAGCAGTCTGGCAGAGCGCCGCTCGCTGTTCACCTCCTCATGGGATCTCGATGACCTGCTCGATCCAGACAACACTGCCAGCACGGTGTGGGCCGACAGCGCCTATCGCAGCCAGGAGGCCGAGGAGAAACTCGCCGCACGCGGGTTCAAGAGCCGGGTCCACCGACGAGGACGCCGGGGCAAGCCGCTCACGGCGCGACAGGAAGCGGCCAACAAGACCCGCTCGTCGGTGCGGGCGCGGGTCGAGCATGTGTTCGGCAGCCAGCACAACAGCATGGGCGGCAAGCTCGTGCGCACCATCGGCATCGTCCGCGCGACTGCGAAGATCGGAATGCAGAACCTGGCCTACAATATGCGCCGCCTGGTCGTGCTCCAACGCGGCGCGTTGACCACCGCATAGCGCCCGGAAACCGCGATCC
>NZ_JANXWG010000130.1 GCF_025351285.1 Novosphingobium sp. | reverse complement strand
GCGATCACGCCTTGCAGTATCGTCACATTTGCCCCCATATTCACCAAGATGGGTAGCGAATTGATCGTGACAAGATCCGTGCTGGCAGCGCTGATCGAGGCTGCCGCGGGCGCCGCGCCGAAGGAAGCGTGCGGGTTGCTGCTGGGCGCGGGTGGAACGATCGACGAGGCGCGACCTTGCGCAAATCTGGCAGCGGATCCGCAGCGCTTCTTCGAACTCGATCCTGCCGCGCTGATCGCCGCGCATCGTGCTGAACGCAGCGGCGGCGCGATACTGCTGGGTTACTACCATTCGCACCCTTCCGGGCTCGCGCAGCCATCGGCCGAGGACCAACGCCAGGCCAGCGGTGATGGAAAAGTGTGGGCAATCGTGGCGGGGCGCGAGGTGCGATTCTGGCGCGATGGGCCGCAAGGGTTCGTCGCGCTTTCCTATGCGCTCTCGGATGGTTAAGGGTAGGGCTGCGACGCGGCGGGGTCACCCGGGAGGAGGGGCGACATTCACGCCCGGGATACCGTCAATTGCGTCAACCCAGGTTTTGAAAGGTCGGGTAAACTGACGATGGCTACCTTGCTTCCCGATGCTCCCACCAACCCAGATGCTCCCACCAATGAGGTCGGCGGCCTCGACCTGGCCGCGATGCTGTGTTCGCGGCTGTGCCACGATCTGCTCAGCCCGGTGGGTGCGCTGTCGAACGGGCTCGAACTCCTCGCCGAGGAAAAAGACCCGCAGATGCGCCAGCGCTGCTTCGAACTGCTCGAACAGAGCGCGAAAAGCTCGGCCGACAAGTTGCGCTTCTTTCGGCTGGCGTTCGGCGCGGCCGGCGGATTCGATGCGCTGGTGCCCGTCGCCGAAGCGCGCAGCGTGATCGAAGGGCTGATCGGCGGCGCCGGGCGGATCACGCTCGAATGGATGGTTTCGGCCGATGCGCTGCCCAAATCGGCAGTCAAGGTGCTGCTCAACTTCGCGTTGATGGGGATCGAGGCGCTGGTGCGCGGCGGAACGCTGGCGATCGCGGCGGAACTGCTGGAGGGGCGGACCGAGATCGTGGTGCGCGCCACCGGCGCCCGCATCGCTTTCGATCCCACGATCGGCGCGGCGCTCGAAGGCCATCTGCCGGTGGCTGAACTGTCAAGCCGGACCGCAGCGGCGGCGATGATCCACCAGCTTGCCCGAAGCCACGGCGGCCACTTGCAGTTCGCGCGTGACGAAGGCGCGCTGGTGCTCGGGGCGGACCTTCCGGCGGCCTGACGGAAAGCCATCGAGATGGACCGCTGGCCGATGGATCAATGGCTTGTCCACAACGAAGTGCCCTCGCCCAACTGGAACGAGCGGCGCTCGCCGGTGTCGATGGTGGTGCTGCACTACACCGGGATGCCGACGGCGGATGAAGCGCTCGAACGGTTGACCGATCCGGCGTCGCAAGTGTCGGCGCATTACCTGATCGACGAGGCGGGCAAAGTCACGCGGCTGGTGCCCGAAGACAAGCGCGCCTGGCACGCGGGGCAGGCTTATTGGCGCGGGATCACCGACGTGAATTCGGCCAGCGTGGGTATCGAACTGGCCAATCCGGGCCACGAATGGGGCTATCGTCCGTTTCCGCTGGCGCAGATGGAAGCGCTGATCCCGCTGCTGGCCGACATCGTCAAGCGGCACAAAATTCCTTATGCCAACGTGGTCGGCCACTCGGACGTGGCGCCGGCGCGCAAGGACGATCCGGGCGAGCTGTTCGATTGGCCGCTGCTGGCGCGGTACAAGCTGGCGCTGCCGATCCCCAGGCTGAAGATGCGGCTGGTCTATGACAACGATAGCGCACTTTACCTCGCGCTCGAACGCTTCGGCTACGATATTACCGACGGTCACGCCGCGCTGCGCGCATTCCAGCGGCGCTGGCGCCCGAAGCGCATCGATGGCGAAATCGATGGCGAAGTCGGGGCATTGCTGTTCGAGCTGCTGTTGGAACGCGATCTCGGGCATGCTAGGTAAGCCACACCAGGGGGCTGGGCAGCCGCGTCAAAAGCTTGCTTTTGCCGAGGAAAGTCCGGGCTCCACGAAACAAGGGTGGCGGGTAACGCCCGCCGGGGTGGGACTTTCGGTCAAAAACCGAGGTCACGCTTTAGGGAAAGTGCCACAGAGAGCAGACCGCTAACCTTCGGACTTCGGTTCGGGGCAGCAAGGGTGAAAGGGTGCGGCAAGAGCGCACCGCGCGCGCCGGCAACGGCCGCGGCATGGCAAACCCCACCCGGAGCAAGACCGAATAGGGGCGGCATGCAAGTGGCTTTCGGGCCGCTTGCGGGTTGGTTTTGGACCCGATCGCCCGGGTTGGTCGCTAGAGCGCACGCGGCAACGCGTCGCCAAGAGGAATGGCTGCCCATTCCGGTCCGGTCCCGCACAGATTCGCTCTGGCAGGATACCGACCGGGAAGACAGAACCCGGCTTACAGGCCCCCTGGTAACTTTACCGAAAAGCGAGCAGTCGCATTGGCAAGATCATTTTGCCAATGCGCCAAACAACTTGGCGGGTTGCGCCGAACCGACCGGTCGCTTAGGCGGTTACCTTGCAATCGGCTCTTTCAAGGGCCGCTATCGCCCACCTGAACATATGATTGGAATACGATGAGCACGGAACGGTCTTCGCGGTACTCGGTGCAGAAGCGTGTTCTTGTAACTGGTGGTGCCGGCTTCATCGGATCGCACTTGTGCGCGCGGTTGATCGAACAGGGCCATCAGGTGCTTTGCGTCGACAACTTCTTCACCGGGACCCGCAACAACGTCGCGTCCTTGCTCGATCATCCGTCGTTCGAGCTGATCCGTCACGACGTGACCTTCCCGCTCTACATCGAAGTCGACGAAATCTACAATCTCGCCTGCCCGGCCTCGCCGATCCACTACCAGTTCGATCCGGTCCAAACCACGAAAACCAGCGTGATCGGCGCGGTCAACATGCTGGGCCTGGCCAAGCGCTTGCGCGTGCCGATCCTTCAGGCATCGACCAGCGAAGTCTACGGTGATCCTTCGATCCACCCGCAAGTCGAAGGTTACTGGGGCAACGTCAACCCGATCGGCCCGCGCAGTTGCTACGATGAAGGCAAGCGTTGCGCCGAAACGCTGTTTTTCGATTACCACCGCCAGCACAACCTGGCGATCAAGGTGATCCGCATCTTCAACACTTACGGGCCCCACATGCACCCGAACGACGGGCGCGTGGTGTCGAACTTCATCGTGCAGGCGCTCAAGGGCCAGGACATCACGATCTACGGCGATGGCAGCCAGACGCGTTCGTTCTGCTATGTCGACGATCTGGTGGCGGGCATGATGGCAATGATGGCCTCGGCCGATCACGTTACCGGGCCGGTCAACCTGGGCAATCCTGGCGAATTCACGATGATCGAACTGGCCAAGCTGGTGATCGAATTGACCGGCGCCAAATCGCAACTGGTGTTCCAGCCGCTGCCGCAGGACGATCCCAAGCAGCGCCAGCCCGACATCTCGGTGGCCAAGGACAAGCTTGGCTGGGACGTGACCGTGCCGCTGCGCCAGGGGCTGGAGCGCACGATCGACTATTTTGCAAAAGTGGTGGCTGCCGGTAACTGACGACCGCGGCGTTTACCGGCGCGGCTTGCGAAACGTCATGAGCATGCCGCTCCACAGCCCGGGCACCAATCCGCGCGCGCCGGTGCCGCATCCCTTGAAGCCGACGGTTTCAAAGCCCGCATCGGTCATGAGCTGCGTGAGGGTCTTGCGCGAAAAGTGCTTGATGTGGCCACCTTCCCACAAGGCCGTCAAAGCCCGGTCGGTCCGGTTGGTGAGTGCGAGGACAAGGTTTTTCAGATAGCCCCAATACGGCGTAGAGATCACGACGAGACCACCCGGTGGCAACGCCTGCATTGCGCCAGCGGCAAAGGTTGCGGGGCTGTAAAGGTGTTCGATGACTTCTATGCAGACAATGGCATCGAATGTTTCACGCCCGAACGGTGCCGCCAGCGGATCGTAGATCGACGAAAGCCTGAACGTTCCGATCCCTCGGCGCTGCGATTGCGCTATTCCCGATTCGGACAAGTCGCTGCCAAAAACGGTAAAGCCCGCTTCGGCCAGGCCGACCGAAAAATCGCCCCCACCGCAACCGGCGTCCAGAACGCTTGCCCCTTGCGGCAAGTCCCTGAGCGCTTGCACCACGCCAGCCAGGTACATCGGCCGGTGGCTGGGGTCGGGCAGAGCCTGAAAATCAGGGTATTCATAGTTCATGCAGTCGGCCTAGCACGACGTCCGTCGACTGCAAGAGCCGGGCCATAGCAATGCGCTCCTGACCAGCCCCTCGGCCATTACCGTGAAAAGCAACGCATGTTGCATTGCGTCATCGCCATGGGTAACCAATTTAGATCAGGCGTTGCCGTCAAATGCCGCGAAATATCCGAATATTTCTTCCCCTGCCATGCTGGTCGGGTCAGCACCGCTTCAGGGACGCCAAACATGATTGTTGGAAGCGCATTTCACATTGCCGCGCGAGCCTGATGTCACGCATTCATGCCGATGGAAGGCCGGAAATCTGTTTATGACGCTTGAGCGCAACGACAAGATGCCGGCCGGAAGTGGAAAACTCGACCGGCCACGGACCTGGTTCGGCTTGCAACCGCTGTACAGCGCGAGCGGAGAACTCCTGACGATCGACGTGATGCGCTTCATCGCATCCTGCGCGATCGTGTTCTGCCACAGTTGCGAATTCCTGGTGCCGCGCACGATGCGCGAGGCCAATCACCGCCAGACCGAGGGCCTGACGATCTTTGTCGACGTGTTCTTCGTGATCTCTGGATTTGTCATCGCTTATGTCTACGCCGGTCGGATGCGCGGCTGGAAAGACTTCGGCACGTTCATGCAGCGCCGGATCGGGCGGCTTATGCCGCTGCATCTGGCTACCCTGGTCGCGATGGGGTTGCTTTACGTCGTGCTGCTGCGTTTCAACGCGCCGCTCAACACCCAGCCGTCGCTATCGGCGCGGTGCCTGATCGAAGGCGCCTTGCTTGTCCACGCCTGGATCGGCTGCGGGGGCCAGCCGCCCAACGGCGTCAACTGGTCGATCAGCGCCGAGATGGCGGCGTACTTGCTGTTTCCGTTGCTGCTCACGACCTTGCGCGCACCGCGCCTGGTGCGGATTGCGGTGCTGGGAGGACTGTTCGGCTTTGCGATCTGGCAATTGGATGGGCTGGTGCCGATGAGTGAAAGCTTTTCAGCCTGGCGCGCCGTGCCCGCGTTCTACCTCGGCATGGTCGTGTGGGCCGAACGTGACGCATTCGCCGTGCCGGGCTGGCTTGGACTGGCCGCGATCGCGCTGGCACTGGCAACGATGCTGGCCTCGTTCGCGCTGGTGCCACGCATGGTCATCATCGCGCTCGGTTATCTGACCGCGGTGTCTGCGCTGCTCGCCGATACGGTGCCGGTGCGCAGCGCGCTGATCCGGCGGCTCGCACCACTCGGCCAGTTGACCTACTCGGTCTACATGCTTCACGCATTGATCATCGTGCTTTTGCTGAACGGGCTGGCGGACAAGGTGCTGCACCTTGGCGTGCCCGCGATGGTCTTGGTCACGGTGCTGACCTGGCTGATCATCGGGATTGCAGGGCTGATTTCGCTGCAAATGTTCGAAACACCGATGCGGCGGCGCATCGACGCGTGGAAATTGTTCGGGTAAGGCAAACGGCGTGCGATCGCCGTTGAAGCCAGCCAGCGCGGCAGGCAGGCCAGACAAATCTTCGAGGATGGCAGATGTATGAACTGAGTTTGGCGGTATCGGTGATCTCGTTCATTGTCGTGTTGCTGTTCGTCGTCCGGCGGCCGAGCTTCAATATCCACAATCCGCTGATGATCTACCTGATCTTCCACTTCGTGATCTTCGTGGTGCGGCCGATTGTTGCCTATTTCATGACGTTCGAGGGGCTTTATGCGGCCTACGACTTCATGCCATCGATGTCGGACAAGATCACGGTCATCTACGCCTCCAACCTCGGGTTCCTGACCTTCACGTTTTTCTGCCTGCAACAAGGCGACGTGCCGATGGAATTTCGTCGCGATGCGATCGACGAGGTCGAACGGCGCCGGCTGACGCAAGTGTTCATCTGGGTCTGGGCGATCTGCGGCCCGGTCGCGCTCTACTCGGCGTTGCGCAGCACGCAGAGCTTCCTGGGCGGCGATTTCGTGCAGGGCATGATCCTGGACCGAGGCACCGGGGCGTTCATCAACACCTCGTCGAACGGCTACCTTACCGACGCGCAGTTCATGTTCGTGACATTGTGCGGATTGCTGGCCTGGATCGGCCGTTTCCGCCCGCTGGCAATGACCCCGCTGGTGCTGTTCGTGATCTATCGCTCGATGACCGGTTCGCGGATCATGTTCGTCTATGCGCTGATGATCGCGGCGCTGTTCTTCGCTTACGAACGCAAGATCCGCCTGCCCTCGTGGCGCGTAGTGGCACTTGCCCTGCTGCCGATCCTGCTGTTCCGCATGGTGGGCGACGATCGTGGGGCGTCGATCCGCCAGACCTTGGGCACCGAAGCCAAAGAGCAGATCCTGACCGGAGACAATCGGGTCAAGCTGCGCACGCTCGAGAGCATGGACTACGGGAACATGGAGTTCTTCGAGTACCTGGTCTACGCGGTGCCGCAGCGATCGGGGACATACGACTACTTCCTCGACAACTTCCAGGTGCTCACCGAACCGGTCCCGCGCGTGCTGTGGTCGGGCAAGCCGATCGGTGAACCGTTCCGGCGCATCTTCCTGTTCAATTATGGCTTCCCGATCGGCATGACCCGCTCGCTGCCGGGCGAGGGCTGGTATGCGCTGGGCTGGCTGGGCGTCGTGATCTGGTGCGGGTTGTGGGGCGGCATCCTGGGCCGCGTTTACCGCAAATTTGCCGAAGGCCGACAGACCACGCTGCAGACCGCTGCGTATTGCGTCTACATGCCATCTTTGATCGCCTTCTTCCGCGACGGGCAGTTGATCACTTTTGTCAAGCAATTGGGCATGTTCATGGTCCCGATCCTGGTATGGTATCTGATCGCGCGGTTCATGTCGGTGCCGACGGCTGCCGAGCTGCGCGCCGCCTGGCGATTGCGGATGCAGCGGGCGCGCAGCGGACCGGCACTGGTCGTGGCAGTCGGTGGTGCGGTGCCTGCGCCCGCCATGTCTGCGCCCGCCATGCCCGCAGTCGTCACCAGACGCGCTGCGGCAGCAACCGCTGCGGCGCGAATGCTGCCGCCAGCCGTACGGCGTCGGCGCGAGGCGCTCGGCCAGTTGCCCGGGACCCGGCCCGACCCTGCAATCGGAGGATGACCGAGGCTGTCGCGGGGGCCAGTGCCGGCCCCATTGCTGGAAAGCGCATCGGCTTGCTGACCGCCTTTGCATCGCGCGCCGGCGGCGGTGTGTTCGAAGCGGTGGTCGCGCAAGCCGGGCTGATCCGCACACTGGGTGGCGAACCGCTTGTTTTCGCGCTCGATGACCAGCCGGTCGCGACTGATCTTGCCCGCTTCGGCGGTGCTGCGGTCAAGCTTTCGACGATGCGCGGGCCGCGCCAGATCGGGTATGCGCCCGACTTGCTGGCGGAGTTGTGCGCGGCGCGGCTCGATGCACTGCACTTGCACGGGATCTGGATGTATCCCTCACGCGCGGGTGCTCGATGGGCAAGGAACACGGGCCGGCCTTATATCGTATCGCCGCACGGTATGCTCGATCGCTGGATCACCGCGCGTGGACGTTGGAAAAAGGCACTCGCCCGCGCGGGTTACGAGCGGGATAATTGGCGCCGCGCCACCGCGCTCCATGCGCTGACCGAGAGCGAGGCCAGCGACATCGCACGCGAAAGCGGACGGGAAGATAGCCTGGTGATCCCCAATTCCGGGCCCGATGCGGTTGCCGGTCCAGTTTCGAACCGGGCCCCTTTGCTGCTGTATATCGGCCGTGTGCACCCCAAGAAGAACCTGATCGCGCTGGTAAAGGGCTGGCACTTGGCGACCAGGCCGCCCGGTGCGCGTCTGGTGATCGCCGGGTGGGGAGACGAGGCGGACGTCGAGGAGCTACGCGCGGCAGTCGGCGGGTGCGACGGTTCCGTCGAATTTCTCGGGCCGATCTACGGAGCGGCCAAGCAGGCGCTGCTCGATTCGGCGCGGTTCGTGGTGCTGCCCTCGCTCAGCGAGGGATTGCCGATGGCGATTCTCGAGGCCTGGGCCGCGGGCACCCCGGTGGTGATGACCGCTGATTGCCATCTCGACGAAGGCTTTGCGGCCGGAGCGGCGCTGCGTTGCGGCCATGCGCCGGCAGAGATCGCCGCGTCCATCGATGCCGCATTTGCCGCCGATGACATATCGTGGCTGGCGATGTCCCAAGCCGCGCTCGGCCTTGCGCGTGGCTGCTTTTCCGCAAGCACGGTGGCGCATCGCTGGGGCCGGGCTTATGGCGACGCGATCGCTGAAACGGAGGCGGTGCGTTGACCTTGCTCGATGCCCAGGTGACCCGCCCGCTCGACGGTGGGGCAAGTTTTTCGCTTCGCAACCGGCTCACCCGGGTGGTCTGGATGATGGCCTGGCTGGTGCTGGCCCGGTTTACCCCGCCGCCGCTCCACGCCTGGCGTCGGCTGATCCTGCGCGCGTTCGGGGCGCGGATGGGCAAGGGCGCGCGGGTTCATGCGAGTGTGTCGATATGGCTGCCGGCCAATCTCGAACTCGGCGAAAACGTGCTGATCGGCCCGGGCGCGCGGATCTACAACCAGGGCTACATCACCATCGGCGCGCGCACGGTCGTGTCGCAGCGCGCGCATCTGTGCGCTTCGACGCACGATATCCACGATCCGCATTTCCAACTGGTCCTCCGCCCGATCATCATCGGCGCCGGGTGCTGGGTCGCGGCCGAAGCCTTCGTCGGGCCGGGCGTGCAGATTGGCGATGGTGCGGTGCTGGGCGCCCGCGCGGCGCTGTTCGACAACGCCGAAGCCGGCGGGGTCTATTCGGGCAATCCGGCAAGCTTCCGCAAGCCGCGCGGTTTACGCAAGGAAGATTGACCGGCTGACGGTCAGGCTTGCGGCATCGGTGCATTGCCGCAATGCGCGCGCCACACCTGCTGCGCGACCGCTGGCTCATTGAGCACCACCAGCCGCACGGCCGCAGGGCGGATCATGTCGCAGCCCAGTCGCTGGCCGGTGGCAGCCAGCATCAGCAGGACCGACGCGCGCCGCAGCATGGCCTCGCGGCTCGCGGCGCCGTGATCGTTGACATAGTCCGCCAGCCACGGGGGGCGGGTGGCCAGCCGTGACACCAGCGCCGCGCGGCGTTCAGGGCTGCCTTCGAGTGGAGCGAACAGCCGATCCTCAGCCAACAACGCCGGTTGCTGGCGAAGCAACGCGTCGAGCCGCAGCGCGGCGATGCGCGTGTCGTCGGCTTCCAGCGCCGCGCGCATCCAGTACGCTTGCGTCAGCGGGACGCGCCAGCCGAGCCGGCCAGCCACAGTGAACGCATCGCGGGCGCGGTCTTCATCGCCCTTGCCCAGCCAGGCCGCGCCGAGCAGCGCTGTGCTCGATGGTTCGATCGGCGCCCGTGCGACGGCGCTGTGGGCGATCGACAACGCATCGTCATACCGCGCGTCGGCGATCGCGCGCTCACCGGCCAGGCCGAGCGATTCGACCGCCAGCGCGCGCGGGAAGTGCAGGGCTTTTGCCTCTTTGGTCGAGGCAATCCGGTCAGCGCCATTCGCCAGCGCCACCGCGGCATAGACCGCCGCCAGCACCGTCGCGATGATCGGGCCGCGCAGCGACGCGCGGCGGCCGCGCGCCGTGCGTGGCATCAGGTGTCAGCCTTGGACGAACTGTACTGGTAGTATTCGTAGCCGTAATATTCGGAGTAGCGGTTGCCCGCCTTCAACGGATCGAACTTGGTCAGCACTACGCCCAGCAGCACCGGCCGCATCGCGCGCAAGCGGCGCAGTGCGGTCTTGAGCGCGCCACGACGGCTGCGATCGGCTTCGACCACGAACACCACGCCATCGGCCAGCGCGGCAATCTGCGGCGAATCCGCCAGCCCCAGGATCGGCGGGCTGTCGATGATCACCACGTCGAACTGCCGCGCTGCCTGTTGGAGCACTTCCTCGATCCGCACGCTGGTGAGCAGTTCGGTCGGGCTGGGGGGGATCGGACCCGAAGTGAGCAGCGTCAGGTTGGGCACCGACGATGCCAGCATCGCACTTTCGAGCGTATCCTGCGTCGTCAGCAGCGTCGAGAAGCCGCGCTGGTTGTCGTAGTCGATCCGGCGATGCAGCGACGGGCGTCGCAAATCGGCATCGATCAGCAGGACACTGCGGCCCATGCGCGCGAACGACGAGGCGATCGCGAAGCTGCTGGTGGTCTTGCCTTCGGCCGGCTGCGCGCTGGTGACCAGCATGATGTGCGGCAGGCCATCGGGGGTCGAGAACAGCAGCGAACTTCGCAGCGAATTGTACGCTTCGGAAATCGGCGACTTGGGGTCGGCCAGCGCGATGTCTGGATCGTCGCCGTGCGTGCGCGGAACCACGCCCAGCAGTGGGAGTGACAGCTTGTTCTCCACGTCTTCGGGGACCCGGATCGAATCGTCGAACTGGTCCTTGATGAACACGGTCGCAGCCGCAAGGCCGATGCCGAGGATGAGCCCGGCAAGGACATTCTTGACCAGGTTGGGTGACGATGGCCCACCTGGAACTTCGGCGCTGTCGACGATCGAAATGTTGCTGAGGCTGATGCCGGCCGAGGCATTGAGCTGCTTGAAGCGCTGCAGCAGGCCATCGTAAACCTGCCGGTTGGTATCGGCTTCGCGCGCCAGCAGCGCGTATTGCACCGTGCGGTCCTGCTCGCCGAGCGTCTCGTCCTTGAGTTGCGACACTTGTGCCTTGAGCTTCGATTCGGTTTCGGCGGCGGCGGCGTATTGCGCGCGCACGCTTTCACGCACGTTGTTGGCGATCTGGCCGATCTGCTTGTCGATCGCGCCGAGCTGCTGCGCTTTTGCACGCACCGTCGGGTAGCCATCGAGGTGCGTCGACCGTTCCTGCTGCAGTTCGGATTCGAGCCGGGCCTTTTCCCCCAGCAGCAGCGAGACCGTGGGGTTGTTGGCGACTGCCGTGGAACTGAGCAGCGAACCGCTGTTGAGCGCGCGCCATTCGCCTTCGGCGGCAATGCGCTTGGCGGTGGCGTCGTTGGCCACGGTGTTGAGTTGGACGAGGCTGCTGGTCGTTACCGAACCGCCACCGCTGCCGCCGTCCTTGTTGGACGCGCTGGTCAGCGCATCGCGCGTGCTGATCAGGCCGGCACCGCGCGAGTAGGTGTTCAGCGCGCGCTCCGATTGTTCGAGCCGCGCCCTTGTGCCGGCAAGCTGGTCCGAGATGAAATTGCGCGCATAGGCAGAGCTGTCGTACTTGCGTTGCAGGTCGGTCTGGATGAATTCGTTGGCATAAGCATTGGCGATCCGCGCCGAAGTGGCGGCGTCGGTGCCGGTCCAACTGATCGTGGCGATCCGCGAATCGCGCGGCAACCCGGCCTTGAGATTGCCTTGGACCAGGGCTGCAGCCATTCGTTCGCGCTGGTCTGCCGGCAAGCCCTTGGGCAATTCCACTTCCTGCGAAGCGAAGAACCGCTGATCGTCGGCGAGCTTGAGCTTCTGGACAATCTTCATCGCCAGGCCGCGGCTTTGCAGCACTTCGATCTGGGTCTTGAGGAAACGGTCAGTATCGAGCCCGCCCATCATCTCCTGCTGCGAATCTTCCTGCTGCTGGCCGAGCACGCGCGTGGTGGTGTCATTGATCTGCACGGTGGCCGTGGCGGTGTAGCGCGGCGTATCGAGCATCGTGACCACGACCGCGATGCCGACGAAGGCCGCAACGATCAGAAGGATCAGCAGCAGGTTCGAGCGGATCGCCGCGGTGATGTAGCGGAAATCGAACGCGGAGCGACCACTGCCACCATGCTGCGGCAGTTCATCATGCGAATCCCCCGCCACGTAAGGCATCCGGGGATCGTTGGGGGAGGGGTTCATGGCCAAGGGAGTGCGCCTCAGAGCGATTTGAAAAGGATGAAAGTGTTGAGCGCGGGTAGCGCGGCCAACACATCGCGGAAGGTCGCCTTGGCCTTCGATGTGATGACCTCGACCTTGTCGCCCGGCAAGACTTGCGGATCTGCCGCCTGGCCGCGGCGGATCAGGTTGATGTTGAAGCGTGCGCCGGCCTGCTTCCCGTTGATCGTGCGAAACACGATGACATCGCTGAGCAGGGCGGCAGCGGTCGGGCCTTTCGCCTGCGCCAATGCTTCAAGCAGCGTGGTGCGAGGCCCGGCCGGGTAGATGCCAGGCTGTGCGACCGCGCCTTCGACTGTGATGTTGGTGGGCAGCTTTTCGAGGATCGCCACCGCAACGTGCGGATCGCGGATATAGCGGGCGCCGAGCTTGGTGGTCAGTTCAGCGCTGACCTGACGCGGGGTGCGTCCTTCGACGGTCAATTCACCGACCAGCGGAACTTGCAGCGTTCCATCGTTCTGCACGATGTAATTGTCCGAGGTCAGCGCCGGTTCGCCGAACACCTTGATCGACACCTTGTCGCCCGCGGCAATCGCGGAATCTTCGGTAAGATCGGTTGCCACGCGCGCGGGAATAGCCTGGTAGGCTTGTTCTCCGGCGGGAAGCGGGCGATCGCCAAGGCTGGTCGAGCAGCCTCCGAGCGTCGCCGCGATGCCGCTGGCCAGAAGCAGGGTACCAATCACTCTCATAGTTCGTCTTTCATCGAAGCCGTCTCGCGCGGCATCCCGGGTGGGTTCTGGCCAGGCCTATTCCGCTGCGAATCGGATGAGGCCATCAGCAACCCGACTGCAAGCCCGGCGAGGCACTGCAGGGACATCGACCTAAGCGGATAGTCGACAAGGGAATGGAGCGCAATTACGGTAAGTGTCACCAGCGCAAAGACTACCTGCGGCATCGACTCAGCCGGCGGTCGGCGAATGCTTGCTGCCGCGCGGCGCAAGATGATCGCAACGATGATCAACAGCGCGCCAAGGGCTGCAATACCGCCTTCGATCGCCAGTTCGAGATAATCGTTGTGCGCGCGGTTGGTGAGGAAGACATCGACATTTTCGAGCCGCTCGATAGCCTGGAACACCGGCACGAATGTCCCCATGCCAGACCCGAACGGGAAATAGGCCTGCGCGGCGTAAAGGCTGTCTGCCCAGATCCTGGGGCGGAATTCCTGCTGAATTGCCTGGTCGAACGTGAAGCGTGCGGCGATGCGGGCGATGACGTGATTGTGCTGCACGAACCAGGCACCAGCCAGCGCGGCAATCACTGCCACCAGCGCCAACGCAACCAAGGCGCGTCGATCGAACCGCAGCCACGGTCGGATCACGAGCAAGACCCCCAGCCACCCCAGCGGCAACAGCGCGGCGCCGGCGCGCGATGCGGTGACGATCGTCGCGATCGAGAACAGCGCGGTCACGCCGACCACCGCGGCGGGAAATGCCAGACCGGATGAGGCCAGACCGGATGGAGCCAGACCGGATAAGGCCGGGCCAGCCTGAACCGGGCGCCAGCGTTTCTGCCATTCGCGCGCCGCAGCCGCAAAGGCCACCATGGCGATCAAGAGCACGTCTGCGGCATGATTGCGGTTGGCCTGAAAGCCTTCGAGGTTGCCTGACCGTGTGCCATAGAATCGAAATGCTCCGGCATCTCCGCCGGCCAGTTGCGCAGCACCGATCAGCAGTGCCAGTCCGCCGATTGCGGCAACCATCGCCACGATTTGCGTGCGGCCGGTGCGAGCCAAGCCCGCGGTCATCACCATGACCAGCAGGCAGGGCCCAAGCGACAGCAAGGCAGCCAGCGTCCGCGACGGAGCTACCGACCAGGCGCGCCACGAATCGGCTTGCCCGACGAGCGCAAGCGCGGCGCGCTCGACGTCATGGCCGGGCAGCCGGTGCCAGATCGCAGGTGGTAACGGTACTAGTTGCAATGTCGGAACAGCAATCGCCAATGCCACGATGATCCAGAGCGATCGCGGTGCGCGCCACAGCGCGCGTGAACGATCGAGCCACAGCCCTCCGACCAAAATCGCCGCCGCGAATGCTTCGAGCGCCAATTCGGATGCTGGTGCAGTGCTGCCACCGCCACCGAAGATCATCGCCAGCCCGATCAGCAAAGCTGCAAGCAAGCCTCGCGGATTTTGCTCGGCGGCACGATCGCTGGCCAGGTGCGCTTCGATCACGGTTGCGAAAACTCCACCTTCTTCGTCGCACAAATTACCGCAATCACGAACCGCTCAATAACGGACGCAATGGTGGACCAATCAATGACAAAGAAAAACCCCCTTCAACGAAGGGGGTTTCTCGACTGCCTTTACGGCAGAAAATGCGTGTGACGCTCAGTTCGAGCGGTTCTGAACCGCAACGGCGATGCCGATCGCGCCGAGAATGCCGGCCAGGCCAGCGAGCACGCCGGTGCTGACGCCAAGGCCACCGCCACCGGCGCCTTCAGTGCCACCGCGCGCAGCGCGACCGGCGCGTGCCGGCTTCTTCTTTTCGGTATCATCGGCGTAACGCGAATGTGCCTTGGCAGCGCTCGCTGCGGGAATGGCGTCCGACGAACGCGTTTCGACCGAAGCGAAGGCGGGGACGCTGACTGCGAGCATGCTGGCAGCAGCCAAGATCGAAACCAATTTTGCGCTCACTGAGACGTCTCCTGAAGTATGTTCACAACGGACCTAACACGCAATTAACCGCCAAGTCGATTCCTTTTTCGCAGTTGCGGTACAAATCCAGACTTTGCCACACTGCGAAATCGGATCGATATGCCTGCACCCATCCCAACGCAGCAGACCCTGAAATCGATCCCGAAACTTTCCCGTAATACCCTAAAAAGCGCGATCGTGGATCAGCACACCCAGCGTTGCGACAACGATCCGCATGTCGCGCCACAACGACCAACCGGCAATATATTCCAGATCGGCGTTGAGCCGGCCCGCCAGATCGTCTTCGTGGTCGGTGGCGCCGCGCAGGCCGCGAACTTGCGCCAGCCCGGTCAAGCCGGGTTTGAGCGAATGGCGCAGCCAATACCGTTCGTCGACTTCCCAGAACAGCTTGTCACCCGCCTGGCTGCCGATCGCATGAGGGCGCGGCCCGACCACACTCATCTGGCCGCGCAACACGTTGAAAAGTTGCGGCAATTCGTCGATGCTGGTTCGGCGGATGAACCGCCCGACCCGCGTCACGCGGTCATCGTCGCGGCTGGCCGAGCGATCGCCTTTGGTGTCGGCGCGCGCTTGCCGCATCGAACGAAACTTGTAGATCGGAAAGAAGCGGTTGTTGCGCCCGGTGCGCGGCTGGATGAACAGCGCCGGACCATGATCCTCCAGCCATATCGCCAGCGCCACAGCCAGCAGCAGCGGCGAAAGCACGACGATCGCGGCGCTCGAGAATGCCACATCAAAGGCCCGTTTGAGCAGACGCGCGCGAAGCCCGAGCGGTCCGGTCGAGACTACCAGTGCGCCAAAATCCCGCCCGCGCCGGGCGCCAAGCGCGCCCAAGGCCAGCACTTGCGGATCGACGATCTCGCCCTGGATGTTGGCGCCCTTGAAGATCAGCGACCACGCCAACGCGCGATCGGGCGGGCACGTCACCAGCACGCGGTCCATGTTGGCCATGAACATGCCCACGCGGTCGAGCATGTGCGGATCGGCAAGATCGGGGGTCAGGCGGTGCATCCGAGCGTCGATATGATAGGCATAAGGCACCCGCACCGGTGCCCCGCCATCGTCGATCACCAGCACGTTTTCGGCGTTGGCTCCAAGCTTTCGCAGCAGCATCGGCCGCGTGATCCAGCGCACGAGCACCAGCCCGCCCATGATGAGCAGCAAGCTGGCGGCAGTGCTCAGGCGCGAGAATTGATCGCTCGCCTTGGCCAAGAACGCCACGAACAGCACAATGCCCATCGCCAGCAGCAGCGCCATCACCGCGCGACGCTGGGCGAAGCTGGGCTGGGTGAGCGATCGGGTCGAATAGACCTGCATGCCCGCCGCCGCGGTCCAGTAGATCGGCAACAGCATGTTGGCGAGCCGGAAGGTGGCCGCTTCATCCCAGGTGCCGAAATAGAGCAGGCTGATCGCGATGAATCCGCCCAGGATCACCACCGTATCGAGCACCAGCATCAATATGTGGCTACGCAAACGCCGCCGTTCGAGCGATGGCGCCAATGGCAACGTAATCCGCTGTGGCGCGCGCTGCGTCTCTGTGGCCGGATCGCACGCCGGATGACGCTCGGCCAGACGCTCATCGCGTGCGACCTCCAGCATCATCCGTTTATCGAGTGCGTTCATTTCAGGAGCCGACCGATCGATTGCTGCAGTGCGAAATTGCGGCGGCCCCCCGCACCAACGCGTTCACACGTTTACCAAGCAAGTTTACGTGAAACTACTTGAGCTGAAATAACCGAATCGGATGATTATGCAAAGGCTTAAGTCGGCAACGTCCCAGAGCTGGCCAGTTCGTCGACAAATCGTTGCGAGTCAGCATCATGCTTCCATTGCCGCAGACCGAGCCTGGTGCACCGCACCTGAAACGAGCACCGGCGTTACCGCGCGGCAGCGCGCGTGATCTCCGCAAGGCCTTGTGCAAGCAGCACTTCTGCGTTGCGACTGTCCGCCAGCAGTGCCCGATGCAGGTCCGCCAGCTTGGCCAGCAGCCGTTCGAGCTTGCGCCCGCGCCACCGCCTCATCTGGTTGGCGATGTCGGCCTTGTCGCGGAAGAACACGCGTTCCTGTTCCAGCAAGGCATTGATATCGCCGCGCTTGTCGAGCTTGCCCGAAAGCTGCGCCAATTGTGCTGCGCGCCGTTCCGCCATCAGCAGGATCCCGACCGGATTGAGGTTGAGTTCGCGCATCCGCGCAAGTTCGCCGGCAAGTCGCCCCGATTCGCCACCCAATGCCACGTTGACCAGCGGCATCAGCCCATCGTCTTCATTGACCGCGCCGATCGCATCGAGCGCCTGCACATCTGCGGTACGCGGTGCCTGCGGACTGGCATCGAGATACAGCGCCAGCTTTTCGACCTCGCTGCGCGCCATTCGCGCATCGAGCGCAGCATTGCGGGCGATTCGCTCGGCCAGATCGTCGTTCAACCGCACGCCAAGCCCATCGGCCATCGTGCGCACCACTTGCGCCACCGAGCGTACATCGGGCGCATAGAACATCGCCACCAGCGCATCGGGCCGATCAGCCAGCAGCTTGGCCACGCGCGACTTGTCGGTGGCGCCTGCCGCCACGATCAGCACCGGCCAACCTGCCACCGGACTGGCGACCAGGGCTTCGACCGAATCATAGATTTCGTCGCCGGTGCAGCGAACCTGGATCAGGCGCTTGTCACCGAACAGCGACACCGAACGCGCCTCGTCGGCCAGCCGTGCGGAATCCTTGCGCAGTTCGGAGCCCGAAAACTCGATCTTTTCGGCTTCGCCCAGCAGCCGCGCGATGGTGGCGGCGGCATCGCTCGATCCCGATTCGTCGGGCCCGCAAAAATAGAAGATGCGCGCTTCGCGAACCGCTTTGGCAGCGGTGGCGGCGAAGTTCTTCTGGGTGGCTTTCACGCTATTTCGTGGGACGCAACCGCACCGCAACGCGGCTGACGATCTGGTCCGCGACTTCGCGCGTAAGGTTTTCCAGCGCGGTCTGCTCGGCCGCGATCACCGCATATTCGCTCGACACCACATCGATCCCTGCGTCCGAACCCGCGGTCGCGTCGAGCAGGATCTCGCCCGATGCCGTGTCGACCAACTGGTAGCGCGCGCGGACCGTGCGCCGTTCGCGCGTAACGGTGTTGTCCGAAAGCAGGCCCAGCCCTTCAAGCTTGTCATCGAGCCGCACGTCGAGCCGGTAACGCGGACTGGTCTGCCCGCCGGCCTTCAGCCGATCGGCCAGCGCATTGTGCATCAGCCAGCCTTGCTGGCCGGCAATCGGCGACACTTCGACCGCGGCCAGCCCTTGCGCCACTATTCCGCTGCCGCCGCCCGCGTACATCGGCTGCAAACCGCAGCCGGCGAGCGTGAAGGCCAGCATCAACGAGGCGAATTTGCGGCTCATGTCACCAGGTTGACCAGTCGGTCGGGCACCACGATCACTTTCCGAATTGTCGCACCATCAAGCGCACGCTGGACCTTGTCGCTGGCCAGGGCAAGCGCTTCAAGGGTTTCGTTGCTGGTGCCCTTGGCCACGGTCACAGTGTCGCGCAGCTTCCCCCTGACCTGGATCGCCACGGTGACTTCGTCTTCGACCAGCAACGCGGGATCGTAAGTCGGCCAGGCGGCATCGGAGATCAGCTTGTCGTCGTTGGCGGCGGCCCAGGCTTCTTCGGCCAGGTGCGGCATCATCGGCGAGACCAGCAACTGCAACGCGCGGATTGCGGCGGTGCGGCTGGCCGAGGGTGCGGCCTTCTCGATCGCCCCGGTCAGTTCGTAAATCCGGGCCACCGCCTTGTTGAAGCCCAGCGCCTCGATGTCCTGCGCGATGGCGTGGACGGTCTGGTCGCGCTTGCGGTCGAGCGGCTTATCCTCTCCGGTCGCCGCCGGATCGATCTGGCCAAACAGCCGCCACAACCGCTGGACGAAGCGCGCGCAGCCCTCGATCCCGGCTTCGGACCACGGCAGATCGCGCTCTGGCGGGCTGTCCGAAAGCATGAACCAGCGGATCGCGTCGGCGCCGTATTTGCCCAGCATGCTGTCGGGGTCGACGACGTTTTTCTTGGACTTGGACATCTTGATGACGCGGCCGATGTCGACCGGCCGGCCATCGGCCAGCAAGACCATCGCATCGGCTTCGCGCTTCACTTCGCCGGGGCTGAAATAGACCGGCTGGCCATTGTCGGCGTCGATCCGCGAATAAGTCTCGTGCGTCACCATCCCCTGGGTGAACAGGCTGCCAAATGGCTCGGCCACGTCGATCAGCCCGATCCGCTGCAACGCGCGGGTCCAGAAGCGGGCGTAGAGCAAGTGCAGGATCGCGTGCTCGATCCCGCCGATATATTGCTCTACCGGCAGCCACTTGGCGATAGCCTCGCGGTCGAACGGCTTGTCCGCCGGCTGGCTGGCGAAGCGCAGGAAGTACCACGAACTGTTGACGAAAGTGTCGAGCGTGTCGGTCTCGCGCATCGCCGGCTTGCCGCATTGCGGGCAGTCAACGTGCTTCCAGTTCGGATGCCGCACCAGCGGATTGCCGGGGGTCTGGAAGTCGACGTCTTCGGGCAGCACCACCGGCAACTGCGCTTTGGGCACAGGCAACACGCCGCAAGCATCGCAATGGATGAACGGGATCGGCGTGCCCCAATAGCGCTGGCGGCTGACGCCCCAGTCGCGCAAGCGCCACACGGTCTTGCCTTCGGCCCAGCCCTCGGCCTCGCCTTTGGCGATGATTGCGGCCTTGCCGGTCTCGACGCTCAAGCCATTGTATTCGCCCGAGTTGACCAGTACGCCGTCGCCGTTTTCAGCCTCGCCGACGAAGGGCCGGTCGGCTTCCTCGGCCGATTTCGCGACCACACGCATGATCGGCAGCGCATACTTGGTGGCAAATTCGAAGTCGCGCTGGTCGTGCCCTGGAACGCCCATCACCGCGCCGGTGCCGTAATCCATCAGCACGAAATTGGCGATATAGACGGGCACATCGGCGCCGGTCAGCGGATGGCACGCGGTCAGGCCGGTGTCGAAGCCCAGCTTTTCGGCGGTTTCGAGTTCGGCTGCGGTGGTCCCGCCCGCGCGGCACAATTCGATAAACGACTGCGCCTTGGGATCGCTCGCCGCTACACCCTGCGCGATGGGATGATCGGCGGCGACCGCCATGAAACTGGCGCCGAAAATCGTATCTGGCCGCGTGCTGTAAACCTCAAGTTGGCCACCGTCCGACAGGCCAAACCGCAACAGCGCACCCTGGCTCTTGCCGATCCAGTTCTCCTGCATCAACCGCACCTTCTCGGGCCACTTGTCGAGGCTGTCCAGCCCGTCGAGCAGCTCGTCGGCAAAGTCGGTGATCTTCAGGAACCACTGCGAAAGCTTGCGTTTTTCCACCAGCGCGCCAGAACGCCAGCCGCGCCCGTCGATCACCTGTTCGTTGGCCAGCACGGTCTGGTCGACCGGGTCCCAGTTGACCGCCGATTCCTTGCGATAGACCAGCCCCGCCGCGTAAAGATCGAGGAACAGCGCTTGTTCGTGCCCGTAATAGTCAGGCTCGCACGTCGCCAGTTCGCGGCTCCAGTCGAGCGCAAAACCCAGCCTTTTCAACTGTGCTTTCATCGTGGCGATGTTGGCGCGGGTCCAGCCGCCGGGGTGGACGCCCTTTTCCATCGCGGCATTTTCGGCCGGCATCCCGAAAGCATCCCACCCCATCGGGTGGAGCACTTCGAAACCCTTCATCCGCTTGTAGCGCGCGAGCACGTCGCCCATCGTGTAGTTGCGGACATGGCCGATGTGGATGCGCCCCGAAGGATAGGGAAACATCTCGAGCACATAGCTGCGCGGTTTGGCGCTGGCGTCATCGGCGCGGAAAGTCTGGCGCTGGTCCCACATGTGTTGCCAGCGCGGATCGGCCGCGGCGAAATCGAAACGTTCGGAAGTCATGGGCGTCGCTCTAACCGTTCAAATCGGCATTGCAACCGCACTGCAACGGCACTGCAAGCCGGTCAGATTAGCCCTTATAGGCGTTGCGCCGAAGATCGCGCGCCTTGGTCAGGATAATGTCCTCGAGCTTCTGCACGGTCGCCGCCTGGACCGGCGCGTCGACCCACTGTCCGCTCGATTGCACCTGCCGGCTGGCGGCGACGCGCAAGGCATCGGCGCGCAAGTCCTGGTCCAGGATCGAGACGGTCACCTTGACGCGCTCGCCCGGGTTTTTGGGGTTGGTGTACCAGTCGGTGACGAGCACCCCGCCGTTGCTGTCGGTCTGGATCAACGGCATGAACGAGAGCGTCTCAAGGCTCGCGCGCCACAAATAGGCGTTGACGCCGATCGTGGTGACCTTGCTTGCAGCAAGCTGTTCCTTCTTCGGTCCCGATCCGCGATGGTGGGCGCATCCGGCAACGAGTGTGGTCGCCGCGGCAATCGCGAGCCCGCGCGCGATGAAAGTGCCGATCCGGCGGCTGCTGGGGATAGTATTCTGGCTGAAAATGCTCACGATCGAATTCGTCCTTCTTGCACGCGCGAGTGCCGATCCGGAGCGCGAAGGCCGTTGGCAAGGCCTGCTACCCGACGTCTTGCGGTGCCTGGCCCACGGCTTGCGGGTGGCACTTCGGGCCTCTATCACCCACTTGTGGCGCGCGGCAAGCGGTGAGATGCGCGGGGCATCCCGCACGCCCGGCAGCGCGGCCTGCCACTGCAAGTGGTGCAGAGCGCGGTGAATGCACGATGAACTCGTCGTGGACTGTTGTGGTCCGAACTACACCTTGTGGAAATTGCGCAACACCCGGCCGCCAAGTTTCGATTGTTGTCCGCAAGGGTAGATAAAGTGCGCAACCTTCACTACATCAAAGCTACGCGCACTCTTTCGAGCAGCGTTTGGCGAGTCGCGCAGCATCGGTTGGTGCCGTGGTTGCAGGATTGAGGATCGTTTTGATGTTCGGGTTCGATGGCAGGCACAGTGAGCGGGGGCGCAACAAGCGCTTGCACTTGCGCGCGCCGCTGTTGCTCGGCACGGCGATTATCGGCGGAGCGCTGATTGCGCCGGCGATCGGGAACGCGTTTTCGAACGGCGCGCTCGATAGCCACGTCAGCTTGGCCGCGCGCGGCGCGATCGGCTCGTTCACCCCGGCTTCGGTCGATCCCAAATTGCTCGAACAGATCACCGTGCGCGCGCTCAGCCACGCGCAGATGTTCCGCTTCACACCGGCCGGCACCGAATCGCGGCCCACGCGCTCGGTCACGGTTGCAGTGCGGATCGATCGTTCGGTGGTGGATGCCATCGCGATTCGCGGGCCACAGGCCGGCGGCCCGGCCGAATCCGGCCTTGGTGGGGTGCGGATTGCACCGGTCGGGTTCAACCTTGGCCTGGCGCACGGCTACCAGAGCTTTGCCAGTGGCGGGATCGTGCCAAAGGCCATCCCCAAGATCGGCGGCCCTGACTTCTCTGGCCCGGATTTCGGCGGGTTCGATCTTGCCACCAAACTGCCCGCCGATGCGGGCAAGAGCGCCAAGGCGCCGCGGTTCGCGCCACGGATCGAACTCGACCAGCGCGAAAAGGCCAGCCGCACTCCTCGCCTGCTCGATGGACAGCGTGATTATCAGGTCGATGTCGGCGGCAGCTATCGCGTGTCGCGCAACCTCAACGTGACCGCGGGAATCCGCTACTCGACCGAGCGTGACACGCTCCGCGCGCAGACCGATACCACCAAGGACAGCCAGGCGGTTTACGTCGGAACCCAGTTCCACTTCTGACGGTTGGCGCCTGTCATCGGGCAAGCGCGCGTGCGCCCCGGCGATTTCTCCATGAATACGATCGCAAACGCTGCTTCGGGCGGGGTTTTTTGTATCGGCGGCTTGCTGCGTGCCCACGCTCGCCATAGTCTCCTTCCCAAAGGAAACCATTGGGAGAGCGAGCATGACACGCGTGGCCATCGTGACGGGCGGAACCAGGGGCATCGGCGAGGCGATCAGCATCGCGCTCAAGAATCAGGGCTGCACCGTCATCGCCAACTATTGCGGCAACGATGACAAGGCAAAAGCCTTCAGTATCAGCACGGGCATCGCCACCGCCAAGTGGGACGTGGGCGATCACGAAGCCTGCATCGACAATTGCGCGCGCATAGCCGCTGAACACGGCTCGCTCGACATCGTCGTCAACAACGCCGGCGTGACGCGCGACGGCACGCTCGCCCGGATGAGCTTCGAGGACTGGAACGAGGTGATGCGCATCAACCTCGGCGGCTGCTTCAATATGGCCAAGGCCAGCTTTACCGGAATGCGTGAACGCGGCTGGGGCCGGATCGTCAACATCGGGTCGATCAACGGACAGGCGGGCCAATACGGCCAGGTCAACTACGCCGCTGCCAAATCGGGCATCCACGGCTTTACCAAGGCGCTGGCGCAGGAAGGCGCCAAGTTCGGCGTAACCGTCAACGCCATCGCGCCGGGCTATATCGATACCGACATGGTGGCAGCGGTGCCGCCGGCGGTGCTGGAGAAGATCGTGGCGAAGATCCCGGTCGGGCGATTGGGCCATGCGAGCGAGATTGCGCGCGGCGTTGTGTTCCTTTGCTCGGACAATGCCGGGTTCGTGACCGGGTCGACGATGAGCATTAACGGCGGGCAGCATATGTACTGACGGTTGCAGTCACATCGCGGCAGCAACCGTAGCGGCCAGCAGTGCGGAGGCCGTAGAGTGTGATGACCTTGCAGTGATCCGTTCGTCCTGAGCTTGTCGAAGGACTGTCCTTGCTTTCTACGGTGGCGGAAACAGAACAGTCCTTCGAGAAGTTCGAGAAGTTCGGGACGGACGGGAATAAGGCCGATCCGCACCAACACGCGACATTCCAATCCATGCCCACCCCCTACCACCCTCCAGTCAAACGCTCGGTCGAGATCGCCGGGCACAAGACCTCGATCAGCCTCGAACCGTTGTTCTGGGACCTTCTGCGCGCCGCCGCCGCGCGCGAGGGGCAGCCGATCAACGCACTGGTCGCGCGGATCGATGCCGAGCGGATTGCCTGCGTCACGCCACCAGGCCTCGCTGGCGCAATCCGGCTGTGGCTGGCGGCCGACCTGACCCGCGCAACCTGAACGACAGGCCGACATTACATTCAGCAACCATTCGCCTTGAAATGGGTTAAGCTGCACAAACCGCAAATCTGCATGAGGAGAGAATTTATGCGACGGACAATCCTGACCCTTGCCGCCATCGCCACGGCCATCCCGGCCTCGTTGGCGCTGCCCGGCATGGCGACCGACGCCCAGGCGCGCAGCCGCCACAAGGAAGTGCGCCATTACCAGAGCACCGCGCGCTATCGCAATTGCCGCCCATCCAGCGGCACGACCGGCTTGATCGCCGGCGGCGTTGGCGGCGCCGTGCTCGGCAGCAAGGTCATCGGCGGCGGCTTGCTGGGCACCGCGGTCGGCGCTGCGGGCGGCGCGCTCGCGGGCCGTGCGATCGATCGCACGATTACCGCGGACAAGCGTTGCAACTGATCACGAATTTGCCTGCGGTGGCCGGATTGATCCGGCTGCCGCTGGCCTTTCCGTGCAAGTGACGCAGGACGGCAGGCACGGGGCGTTGCGACGCCATGTGCCTGCGCGGCTGGTATCGGCCCTGCTCGCCGGGGCTATCGAAGTGGCGTTGGTGATGGGCCTGCTGTTCGGGCTCGCCGGACATTCGGCAACGCAAGTGTCCAACGCGATCGCCGCGATGACCTTCTCCGAGCCCAAGCCGCGGCCGACCCCGCCTCCACCGCCCCAACGCCACCACAAGGACGCCGGGAAGGCCGCTCCTGCTGCGGCGAAAGCCCATGCGGCGCCCGTGTTCGCGCCCAGGATCACGATTGCCAAGCCGCTTGTTCCCGCATCGGCCACGCCTGCCCGCGAAGCCGGCGCCAGCAACGGCGCAGCGCTGGCCGGGCAGGGCAGCGGCGCGGGCGGAGTGGGCAACGGCACCGGATCGGGCGGTGATGGCGATGGCGAGGGTGATGGCGGCGACGATCCCGAATGGATCGGCGGCAAGATCAAGGATTCCGATTATCCATCCGAAGCCCGCGCGATCCGCGCGCGGGGCACCACCGAAACCGAAATCCGCGTCTCGGCCGATGGGCGTCCGGTCGGCTGCAGCGTCACCCGCTCCAGCGGCTACGGCTCGCTCGATGCGACGACTTGCCGGCTGGTGTTACAGCGGTTCCGGTTCAACCCGGCGCGCGATGCCGAAGGCCGCGCGATTTCCGGTTTGGTCGACTACGATCAGGAATGGCAGCCGTCAGGGCCGAACTGACCCGGCGCGCTCAATCGTTGCCGACCCGCTCCACTTGCGCGCCGAGCAAGGCCAGCTTTTCCTCGAGCCGCTCGTACCCGCGATCGAGGTGGTACAGCCGGTGGACCTGGGTTTCGCCCTCGGCCGCAAGTCCCGCGATCACCAGGCTCATCGAGGCGCGCAAGTCGGTCGCCATCACTTCGGCGCCGGTCAGCTTGCCCACGCCGTGGACGACCGCAGTAC
>NZ_JANXWG010000115.1 GCF_025351285.1 Novosphingobium sp. | reverse complement strand
ATCTGGAAGCGCTGCGGGCGTTCGCTGCAGCAGCCGTTTTGCGAGCTGATGAAGCCGAAGCAAAGCTGGCCAATGCCAATGCTCGCGAGAGTGCCACCGCAGCGCTGATCGCGCATTTGAAGTTGCAGATCGCCAAGCTGAAGCGCGAGCAATATGGCGCCAGCGCCGAACGTACCCGCCGCCTTGTCGACCAGATGGAACTGCAGCTCGAGGAGCTCGAGGCCGATGCCAGCGAAGACGCTCTTGTTGCTGAGGTCGCCGCCGAGAAGACCGCCAGCGTTCGCAGCTTCGAGCGCAAGGCCCCGGCGAGGAAGCCCTTTCCCGAGCACCTGCCGCGTGAGCGGGTTGTCCTGCCATCGCCCTGCTCGTGCCCGGCCTGCGGCAGCGCCAGGCTGTCGAAGCTCGGCGAGGATGTCACCGAGACGCTGGAAGTGATCCCGCGCCAGTGGAAGGTCATCCAGACCGTTCGTGAGAAGTTCGCCTGTCGGGATTGCGAGAAGATCACGCAGCCGCCAGCACCCTTCCACGTCGTGCCGCGCGGATGGGCAGGCCCCAGCTTTCTCGCCATGCTGTTGTTCGAGAAGTACGGCCAGCACCAGCCTCTCAATCGCCAGGCCGACCGGTTCGCCCGTGAAGGCGTGCCGCTCAGCATATCGACATTGGCCGACCAGGTCGGCGCTGCCGCGTTCGCCCTGATGCCGGTCTACCGGTTGATCGAGGCCCACGTCCTTGCCGCCGAGCGCCTCCATGGCGACGACACCACCGTGCCGGTGATGGCCAAGCGCAAGACCGATACCGCGCGATTGTGGGTCTACGTGCGCGATGACCGGCCATTTGCCGGATCAGATCCGCCCGCGGCGCTGTTCCACTATTCGCGAGATCGGCGCGGCGAGCATCCACGCGCCCATCTCGCCAGTTGGTCGGGACTACTGCAGGCCGATGCCTACGGCGGCTATAATGAGCTGTACAAGGACGGGCGTGCACCCGGGCCTATCATCGAGGCTGGCTGTTTCGCGCACGCCCGGCGCAAGTTCTTCGAGCTCGCCGATGTCGAGGGCGCGGCCCGCAAGAAGAGCCGCGGCGAGCGTACTGGCACGATTTATCCGATCGCGCTCGAAGCCGTGCAGAAGCTCGACGCCCTGTTCGACATCGAGCGCACCATCAACGGGTTTGGCCCGGCCGAGCGTCTGGCGATCCGTCGCGAGCACAGCACGCCGCTGATGGATGACCTTCACAACTGGCTGGAGGCCCAACTCGCGAAGTTGTCGCGCAACCACGATCTGGCCAAGGCCATCAACTACATGCTGCGCCGCTGGCCGGCGTTCACCCGCTTTCTCGATGACGGCCGGGTCTGCCTTAGCAACAACGCTGCCGAGCGCGCTCTGCGCTGCGTGCCGCTTGGCCGCAAAGCCTGGCTGTTCTGCGGCTCCGACCGCGGCGGCGAGCGCGCTGCCGTGCTTTACACTCTGATCCAGTCTGCCAAGCTCAACGATGTCGACCCACAAGCTTGGCTCGCCGATGTGCTCGCCCGCATCGCCGACCATCCGGCACAGCAGCTCGAAGCGTTGCTGCCGTGGAACTGGGCGCCATCGATCCGGCCCGCGAAGGCAGCCTGATGGCGGCCCCATCGATGGTATTCGCCGCCCGCTTCGCGGCAAACCACCTTGGCATCGATATCGAGGTCATCGAAGAACTGGCCGAACAAATGGAACCCGAGGACGGCTGCCTCAACATCCTCGACAGCTTGCATGAAAACGCCGCATCCGTCACAGGCTTTACCAGGAAGGGCCTCGACTTCCTCGAAGACCTACTGGACGATCGCCGGTCAGAGTTCATGAAAGGAATCTGACACTCCCCGCGGCCGTCGCCGGATGGGTACGCCTAGCCTGCACAGGATGGCCAAGTAACGGGGGCCAAGGGCTGCTGGCCCTTGGCCCCCGGAAGCCCCTTCCCTCTCCCCTTCAAACTAGCCTAAAATCCAGCCCGATATCCGCCGCAGGGGCGCTCTGCGTCAACCTCCCGACCGAGACGTAATCCACACCCGAAGCGGCAATCGCGCCGATCGTGTCGAGGCGGACCCCGCCTGAGGCTTCGCAGGGGGCTCGGCCGGCGACCAACGCCACTGACTCGCGCAGCATCTCGGGCCCCATGTTGTCGAGCAGCAGGCGAGTGGCGCCTGCGGCCAGGGCGGGTTCGATCTGGTCGAGGCGGTCGACTTCGCAGATTACCACCGCCACGCCTGCCGCCAGGGCGCGGCGGACGGCTTCGGCTACTCCGCCCGACACCGCGACATGGTTGTCCTTGATCATCGCGGCGTCCCACAGGCCCATGCGGTGGTTTTGGCCGCCGCCCATGCGGACGGCGTATTTTTCCAGGTGGCGCAGGCCGGGGATCGTCTTGCGGGTGTCGAGCAGTTTGGCCTTCGTGTCGCCCATGGCATCGACGTAGCTGCGGGTGAGCGTGGCTATGCCCGACAGGTGCTGGACGGTGTTGAGTGCGCTGCGTTCGGCGGTGAGCATCGCGCGGGCGCGGCCCGACAGGCGCATCAGTTCGGTGCCGGGCGGGACTCGCGTGCCGTCTTCGACCAGTTGCGTGATGGCGACGGCGGGGTCGAGCGCGCGGAAGAAGGCGGCGGCGATCGGCAGGCCGGCGACTGTGATGGGGTCGCGGCTGGCCATGACGCCAACGAAGCGTGCTTCTTCGGGGATGACGCTTTCGCTGGTGACGTCATGGCCGCCGCCTTCCAAGCCCGCGCCGAGGTCTTCGGCCAGCGTGGCAGTGACGAAGGTGGCCAGCTCGAAACCGGGGAGATCAAACACACTGCTCACGTAAACCCCCGTTCGCCCTGAGCTTGTCGAAGGGCTGTCTTTCACTTCGCGCAATGCGCCGGGCGGTAGAAGAAGTGCAGTCCTTCGACAAGCTCAGGACGAAAGGAGGGTAGTGGGCAGCGTCAGTGCACGAACCTAGCCACAACATCCCGGTACGACCGCGAAACCTTCACCTCGTTGCCCGATTCGAGCACCAGGAAACATTCGCCGTTGGTATGCGGCTTCACCTGCCGCACCAGATCAAGGTTGACGATCTTCGAGCGGTGCACCCGCTGGAACACGCGCGGGTCGAGCCGGCGCTCAAGGTCCTTCATCGTTTCGCGCAGGATCAGCGAATTGTCGCCGTAGTAGATGCACATGTAATCGCCCGCGGCTTCGATGCGTTCGATCGAATCGACGTCGACGCGGAAGATCTGGCCGCGGTCCTTGATGTTGATGAGCTTTTCGAAGCGGCCGACCGCGTGTTCGGTGTCCTCGGGCATCGCATCGAGCGCTTCGGGGGCGACTTCGGCGAGCACGGTCTTGAGCTTTTCGACTTCCTCCAATCCGCGCTTTTCAGCCAGCCGCGTGCGAGCGCGATCGAGCGCATCGGCCAGCCGGTCGGGCTCGATCGGCTTCATCAGGTAATCGACGGCGTTGGCCTGGAACGCCTTCAGCGCGTGTTCGGAATAGGCGGTGACGAACACGAACAACGGCGGATCGATCTCCATCACCCCGCTGACCACGCTGAACCCGTCGAACCCGGGCATCTGGATATCGAGGAATACCAGGTCGGGCTTTTCGGTCTTGATCTTGCGGATCGCCTCGCGCCCGTTCGAGCAGGTGTCGATGATCTCGACATCGGGGTGCGCTTCGAGGCGGAGCTGGAGCCCCTGGATTGCGAGCTTCTCGTCATCGACGAGGATGGTGCGGATGGTCATTCGTGTCCTTTCGGCACTTGGCTGCCACGCCGCCAGAAGTGGCGGGCACAACCATTATCAGGAGCGGCCCTTGCGGAACCGTTATCGCGAGCCCAGCGCGGCCATGGCGCGCTGCGGCGGTGAGATATTTGCCTCGGTGAGAATTACCCGGGCTTCGAAGGGCAGTTCGAGCACGACCTGGAACCCGCCTTCGGGCCGGTTGGTGGCTTCGAACACCTGGTTGTCGCCATAGGCTTGCGCCAGCCGGTCGCGGATGTTGGCCAGGCCCAACCCAGTCGAGTTGGCGCTGGTGGTCTGGTTATCGCTGGGTTGCGGCACGGGATCGGTGCTGTCACTCGTCACGGTTGACGATCTCGTAGCGTCACCGTCGCTTTGCAAGCCCGGCCCGGTGTCGGAGACGGTGACCCGAAGCATCGGACCGACGAGTTGCGCAGAAACGGTGATTTCGGCGCCTTCTTCCAAGGCGCTGACCGCGTACTTGATCGCGTTTTCGACCAATGGCTGGAGCAGCAGCGAGGGCATCAGCGCGTTCCTGGCGGCATCCTCGATGATGAATTCGGTGCGCAGGCGCTCTTCGAAGCGCATTCGTTCGATATCGAGGTAGAGCTTCAGCGTCTCGACCTCCTGCGCCACCGTGACGCGCGCGGTGGCATCGTTGACCAGCGTGTGCCGAAGGAACGACGACAGCCGCGAGAGCATCGCGTTGGCCGGCTCGGTCTGCTTGAGCAGCACCAGTGTCGAGATCGAATTCAACGTGTTGAACAGGAAATGCGGGTTGAGCTGGTAGCGCAGCATTGCCAGTTGCGCGCTGGTGGCCTGCGCTTCCAGCTTGAGCAACTGGTCGTTGCGTTCTTCCACCTGGAGGAAGAAGTTGATCGCGTAATAGAGCGCCGACCATGCGCCCAGCAGCGTGAGATCGAGGTAGAACGCGCCCAGGAACAGTTGCGCAAAGCCCTGCTCGGTCGAGGGACGGTAAAGGCTGATCAGCCACGAATCGATGAATGCGTAAAGCCCCACGGCCAACGCCAGCACCAGCGTGGTCACCCCCCAGGTGACGAACGGGCGTCGGTTGATCAGCGCGCGGTAGATTACCGACAGGATCATCGAGATCGAAAAGCCGGTAATCGTGGCGATCAGCACGATGACCAGGAACGACCACGGCTGCGCGTTGGCCAGGCTCGAGACCACGCGCAGCAGCATCGAACCGCCCCAGCCCAGCAGTTCGAGCTGCCAGAACGCACGGTTCTTGTTGCCGAAAAACGGGGTGGGCCGAAAAAACGGTGTGGGATTGAACGGCAGGACGGCCATGGCCCGCGCATCCTAGCCCGTTGCGATGGCGAGGGATAGGTTTTGCGTGACGCTCGTGTCTGGGTTACGACTGCGCCAAAGCTTGGAGAGGCACGATGACCGATTCTACGGACACGCTCGAACGCGCGCAATTCACCGCGATGGACAATGGTACGCAAGCCGATTGGGCGATCATCGGCAAGGACTACATGGACTTCGCGTCCAGGCTGCCCGATCGCGTGCTGACGCACCTCAAGCTGCTGAATGGCGATTTCGGCGGGTTTCCGATCGATCGGATGCAGCACAGCCTGCAATGCGCCACGCGCGCGCGCCGCGACGGCCGCGATGAAGCCTACGTGGTGATGGCGCTGCTCCACGACATCGGCGACACGCTCGGCACTTACAACCACCCCGAACTGGGCGCGGCGATGATCAAGCCGTTCGTGACCGAGGAAGTGCACTGGATCTGCCAGAACCACGGCGCGTTCCAGGGCTATTACTATTTCCACTTCCTGGGAGGCGATCGCAACTTGCGCGACAAGTTCCGCGACAACCCGCACTACGATGCCTGTGCGGAATTCTGCGAGAAATACGATCAATCGGCGTTCGACCCGGCTTACGATACCGAACCGCTCGAATTTTTCGAACCGATGCTGCGGCGGGTGATGGCCCGCCCGCTCAAAAGCATGTTCGCGCGGGCCGACTGACCCGCGCGAGTTGGGTCAGCCGATGCCCAGCGCAGCCTTGTAGAGATCGAGGATGGTTTCCATCTCGCGGCGATCGTCGGGCGCCATCTTCCGCAGCCGCACAATCTGGCGCATGATCTTGGCGTCGTAACCCACCGCCTTGGCCTCGCCATAGACGTCGCGGATATCGTCGGCGATGCCCTTCTTTTCTTCTTCAAGCCGCTCGACGCGCTCGATCAGCAGGCGCAGGCGGTCGTCTGAATTCGTGGCATCGGAATTGGTGGCATCTTCGGACATTGATCTGGCTCCGCGAACATCGGGGTTGATGAATCAGTTGCTCGCCCGATAGACGCCCGGTGCGCCAGCGGGAAAGCCCCCCGCCCCGATATCCCCAGAGTTAAACCGCCGATGCTCAGGCTGCGTCAGGCATTCTTCTTCATGCTCTCCTCCATCCGCGCGAGCTGTTCGGGCGTCGCCTCGGTCTGGTAGCGCGCCTTCCATTCGGCGGCGGGCAACCCGTGGATCGCCTCGCGCGCGGTGGTCTTGTCCATATCGGCCCCGGCCTCGATGACCCAGTCGGCCAGGCAATTGCGGCAAAAACCGGCCAGCCCCATCAGGTCGATGTTCTGCGCATCGTGGCGATGGCGCAAATGGCGGACGAGGTGGCGGAAGGCAGCGGCGGCCACCGCATCGGGAAGCGCGTCCAATCGATCGGAAGAATTCGTATCCATGGTCAAGGTCCCTTGGGTTTTGGTGTCGCTTGCGCCATAGCCCCAACGCACCAGCCCGGACACCGTCATATCTCTGGCCCACACACAGCGCAGGAGTTGCCAGTGGCGAAGCCCGTTCCAGCCTCACACCATCCCCGTGGCCGCAAGGTCAAGATCCTGGCCACCGTCGGCCCGGCCAGCCGCAGCCCCGAAATGCTCGAAAAGCTCTACCGCGCCGGCGCCGATGCGTTCCGCGTGAACATGAGCCACGGCGATCACGCGACTCACGCCGAAACCATCGCCAATATCCGCGCTCTGGAAAAGACCGTGGGCGGCCCGATCACCATCCTGTGCGACCTCCAGGGCCCCAAGCTGCGCGTCGGCAC
>NZ_JANXWG010000111.1 GCF_025351285.1 Novosphingobium sp. | reverse complement strand
CCTGCAGGCGTGCGGCCAAATCCCGCTGTTCGATATGTTGGTCGTCCATTGGTGCAATCCTTGTGCATATAGGAGCGCCACAAGGGGCTCCTCCGGCTTGACGCCGACCTGCACTGACTGCTCGCTTCACTGTGACGGGCTTCCGCCCGGCTGGTGGTCACAAGCACCCACGCCAGAATTGCTTCTGGCAAACCCCTTGCAAAACTCGTTTCGGAAAAGCGCTGTTGTCTGGCGAAGAACGGTCGAAATGACCGACAAACCGCGCAAAACGGCAGTTCAGCGCCACGCAATCATAGCGGATTGGGCCGAAAAGTCAAAAATGGCTGAAATGCGCAAGGGGCAATATGACCGCAAAATCAGACGGTTGGGGCCTTTAATACGCCTTTGTTTCGGTGATTCGCCGACGACCCTGCTGCGCTGCTGACCTTCAACTGGTCGAGGTAATCAGACCACCATTGCGCCATTCTCTTGCGCTCGTCCCAATGAGTTCCACGATGGTAAGTGCCTCGGACTGAACCACCGATATCGTGAGCAAGCGCTAATTCGATGGCGTCCGGGTTCCACAGGCCAGACTCATTGAGCAAGGTGCTTGCCATGGCGCGAAATCCATGGGCTGTCATCTCGTCTTTGCCATAGCCCATTCGGCGCAAAGCTGCGTTAATCGTGTTTTCCGACATAGGGCGATCACCGGGGTATAGTGCCGAAAAAATATATTTTTGACCCCTGCTCAAAACCGATGCGGACGACAAGATTTCCAAGGCTTGACGCGACAAAGGAATTCGATGAGCCTGCCTCATTTTCATTTTCTCAGCCGGAATTGTCCAAACTTCTGCCTTAAAGTCCACCTCATGCCATTCGGCCCGTCGCAACTCACCAGGTCGAACGAAAACATGAGGTGTCAATTTGAGTGCAAGATGGATTAGCGGCTGACCGACGTAATCGTCGATGCACAACAGCAACCGGCCCGCCTCGGTGGGATCTAAAATGGCGCTGTGATGCCTCACACGCGGTGCCGTCAGTGCCCCCTTGAGAACACTCGACGGATCAGTTTCAGCGCGCGAGGTAGCAACTGCATAGCGAAACACCCGACCGGCGAATGAACGCATGCGGCGGGCGGTCTCGAGTTGTCCCTTCCGTTCCACTATGCGCAATGCCTCCAACAGCTCCACCGGCGATATCGCCCCGACATTTTTCGAACCGAGAGTCGGCGCTAACAGCGAAAGGAGCCACCGGCTCTTTCTAAGGGTTACGGCTTGTTGCCCTTCGCTCTCAACCTTGGTCAGATACTCGTTCGCCACAGTCTCAAATCGGCTTGATTCCTCTACGTCAGACTGAATTTTTTCTCGGCGCTTCTCGTCTCCAGGGTCGCTACCCAAGGCAATTTTTATCCGAGCGTCGTCGCGTCTTTTTCGCGCTTCTTTGAGCGAAACGTCTGGATATCTTCCAAGAGAAAGTTTCTTTTCTTTGCCCCCAAATCGGTATTTTAGTCGCCAAAGCTTTCCCCCGCTTGGCTGGACTAGGAGAAATAATCCTCGCTCATCGGCCAGCTTGACGGCTTTCGGCCCACCCTTCGCATTGCGAATCGCTGTGTCAGTAAGTGCCATGTTTGGTGGCCACCCTTTCAGTTTAACTTGGCGTGGCCACCATGATGGCCACCACCAGCCTCCGGCTGCGGGCGAACGATGACGAACTGCAACGGCGCCGCAAGCGTATAAGTAGCCGGTTTTAGGGGTTTTTCCAACTGTTCGCGAACACGCGCGAACGGCAGATGGTGCCCGGGGACGGAATCGAACCGCCGACACCATGATTTTCAGTCATGTGCTCTACCAACTGAGCTACCCGGGCATCGCCACGGCGACGGCCTCACGCCGAAAAGGCAGACCGGCGAGCGATGGGAGCAGCGCCTATGACGAGGCTCGCTCGCTCTGTCCAGCATTTTTGGTGGCTTTGGCTCAATGACGCTTCTGCCGCTTCCCGACTCAGTCTTCGCAATCGGTTTCGCCCGGCGCGGGTGGGCCGGGCAGCGCGTAGCCCTCGTCGAGCCACTGCAACAAGTCGCGGTCCTTGCAGCGCTGCGAGCAGAACGGGGCGAATTCCACCTTGCGCGGTTTGCGGCAGATCGGGCAGCGGCGCACGGGTCCCTGCTCGGGCGCTGCGGAAATTGGAGCCGGGTCGGTCATCGCGGCACTGCCTGCGCGAAGGCGGCAGCGGGTGCAAGTGCAGCGTCTTCGGCCCAGCGCAGCTCGCGGCCAGTGCGGCGGGCGAGATCATCGAGCCACTCGGCCCGCACCGCTCGCCGGACTGCGGGATGCGCGGTCAACAGCAACGCGCCCGGCTCGGCCACCCGCTCGGCGCGGCGCAGCAGCGCGCGTGCAGCCGCAGCCACGGGACGCGCGGCGTAAAGCGCGATCAGGCTCGGCCGTTCGAGCCGCGAGACCAGTTGGACAAAGCCGAAGCCGTTCATCGCCGTCCGCTCGCCGCGAACATTGCGGGCCGCCAGCGCATCGGCAAGCGCGATGTCCACGGCCTGCCGGTCGGTCTTTGCAGAAAGCGTCGGAAAATCGATGCCGATCGATCCGGCCAGGTCGAACCGTGCCAGCGCCGCCACGATGACCCGAACCGACGCCAGTGCTAGCGCACGCGGCGGCAGCGCGCCATCGATATCGATCAGCGTCATCGCCGGCGTAGGGCTGACGGTCAGGCTGCCACCGGGAAACTCCACCGCGCCTGAAAGTGCCTCCTCGACCAGGTCGGGCCAGCCCGCGGCATCGAACGCGGTGTCGATCGCGCTGACGATCCTCGCAGGATCGGGCCCGAGTGTGTCGATCAGCGCAGGCGCGGGGCGCGGGGTTTCGCCGGGGGCGGGGCGGGCTTGTGCCAGCTTGCCGCGTCCGCGTTCGGCGATGGCCGCGCGCGTAATTCGCAGCATGAGCCGCGTGCCCTGGCTGATGCCCGCTGGCAACTGGTCGACCAGCGCCTCGCTGCCATCGGCAAAGCGTGCGGTGCCGCGTTTTCCGCCGGCTGCCAGTGCGACCATCTGCGCTTCGGCGACCAGACCGGGGAGCAGCCCTTCATCCCACTGCACGCGGGCAGCAATGATTTGGCCGTGCTCAACCAGGATCGCGCGGCTTTCGCCGATCCCCACTTCGACCAGCCATTCAGGCAATGGACAGCCCCGCCGCGCGCAGCAGCCGCCGGGTTTCGTAAAGCGGCAAGCCGATAACGCCCGAATGGCTGCCAGCCAGCCACGCGCAGAAGCCTTCGGCGCTGCCCTGGATAGCATAGCCGCCGGCCTTGCCGTGCCATTCGCCGCCGGCAAGATAGGCGGCGATCTCCTGTTCGGTCAGGACCTTGAAGCGCACGATCGTTTCGGACAGCGCCTGACGCAATGTGCCCGCGGCATCGATCACCGCGATGGCGGAAAACACGCGGTGGCGCCGGCCCGACAGCAGCGTGAGGCACCGGCGCGCGGTCGCTTCGTCCTCGGCCTTGGGCAAGATGCGGCGGCCGAGGCCGACCACGGTGTCGCCCGCCAGCACCACAGCGTTGGAATGGTGACTGTGTGCCGCGCGCGCCTTTTCGGCGGCCAGCCGCACGGCATGTGCGCGCGGAATTTCTCGGGCAAGCGGGCTTTCGTCGATATCGGTGGCAATGACGCGCGCCGGCACGACGCCCAGCCGCGCCAGCAGTTCCAGGCGGCGTGGGCTGGCTGAGGCCAGAACCAGATCCGGCGCACTCACCCCCGGACTCCGCTCAGAACTGACCGGGGCCACCCCGACCGGGCATGAAGCGATAGGTGATCCGACCCTTGGTGAGGTCGTAAGGGGTGAGCTCAACGAGCACTTCGTCTCCCACCAGCACGCGGATGCGGTTCTTGCGCATCTTGCCGGCGGTGTGACCGAGGATCTCGTGGTCGTTCTCCAGCTTCACGCGGAACATCGCGTTGGGCAGAAGCTCGACAACGGTGCCGCGCATTTCGAGCAGTTCTTCTTTCGCCATCGGCGGTTTGCGGACCTTCCAATTGTAGGGGATATCGAGATCAGTGCCCGAAGACACGGTTGGCAGGCGCCATAGCGAGCGGCGCGGCAAAAGGGAAGGGCCGGACGAATCGAGCGATTTCGCCACGGGCCGGCATAGCTCGGACGACAATTTGATACGGTTTGCGCATTGCCGCGGTCCGGACGCACGGCCAATGAGCCACCATTCAAGCTTGCGCCTTTTTGTCAGGCCCAACTTCCGTGAGAGCACTGCAAGTCATGCGTTTGAACTGGTGCGCCGCACCGCTGGCGATCGGATTGGGGCTGACCATGCCCGCATTGGCGGCTGCGCAAGCCGCCGCGACACCCGAAGGCGGCCCCGAAAGCACTGCGGCGCAGCCCGAAAAGCGCGATCCTGACCAGATCGTCGTTACCGGTGGGATCTTCGAAGGCGCGGTCATCGCGCCGCAGCCGCCGATCGCCACGCTCGATGAAACCGACATCGCCTCATATGGTGCCAACAACGTCTCCGACCTGATCGACGCGCTTTCGGCGCAGACCGGATCGGGCCGAGGGCGTGGCGGGCACCCGGTGATCCTGGTCAACGGCATGCGCATTTCCAGCTTCCGCGAGTTGCGCAATTACCCGCCCGAAGCGATCGCCAAAGTCGAGGTGTTCCCCGAGGAGGTCGCGCTACGTTACGGTTATCCGCCCGACCAGCGCGTCGTAAACCTGATTCTCAAGAAGAATTATTCCAGCAAATCGGCCGAAATCGAATATCGCCAGCCGCAGCGCGGTGGCACCTCGAAGCTCAAGGGCGAAGGATCTGTGCTCAAGCTGTCCGGCCGCAGCCGCTTCAACCTGGCGCTCGAGGCCGATCATACCACGCCGTTGACCGAGGCCGAACGCCGCGTGATCCAGCAGCCCGGATCGCAGCCCACCGTGGCCGGAGACCCCGATCCAGCAGCGGCACGCACGCTGGTTTCGCGTGGATCGAATTACGGCGCCAACCTGACTTACACCGCGCCGATCGACCAGGGCGCCACCGGCGGTACGCTGACGGTGAACGGCGCCGCGACCCGCGCGCAATCGACCAGCCTGCAAGGGCTCGCCACGGTCGCGCTGATCGCGCCAGGCGGAGGGAGCGCGATCCGCACGCTGGGGGCGCCGCTGGCGCGGATCGGGCGCAGTGATAGCTTGCAGGCGGGCGCCGCGCTCAACAAGCCGGTGGGTGCGTGGCAGCTTTCCGCGACCGTCGACGGCACGCATGCCACATCGTCGACCGATACTGCGCTGCGACCCGATACTTCGGGGCTGGTGATGGCCGCCGCCGCCGGAACGCTGCCGATCGGCGGCATGCTGCCGCTGCTGGCCGCGCCCGGTTTCGCGCGCGCCACCAACGCGTCGGACTCGCTGAGCAGCCTGGCCACGCTGATCGGCCACCCGCTGACTTTGCCCGCGGGCAAGGCCAGCCTCACGCTCAAGACCGGGTTTGCCTACACGCACAGCGTCAGCCGCGATTCACGATCGCTTGCCGCGCCGGTGAACCTCAAGCGCGGCGATGCTTCGGCCGGGTTCAACTTGTCGCTGCCGATCGCCAGCCGCCGCGAACACGTGCTCGACGGCGTGGGCGATCTGACGCTCAACTTCAGCGCCGGGGTGGATCACTTGTCGGACTTCGGCACGATCACCGACTGGAGCGCGGGGCTGAACTGGGGGGTGACCGAAAAGCTCGATCTTTCGGCCAGCTACATCGTCAACCAAGCCGCGCCTTCGTTGTCGCAGCTCGGTGCGCCGGTGGTGCAGAATTTCAACGTCAGCGTGTTCGATTTCACGCGCGGGCAGAGCGTGCTCGTCACAACCACCAGCGGCGGCAATCCGGCGCTGGCGCGGCAAACCCAGCGCGATTTCAAGCTGGGGTTGGAATGGCAATTGCCGTTTACCGGCAACGGCAACCTGGTGGTCGAATACTTCAACAACACCTCGCGCAATGTCTCGTCCGATTTCCCGCTGCTCACCCCCGGCACCGAAGCCGCGTTCCCCACCCGCGTGACGCGCGACGCATCGGGCAGGCTGGTGGCGATCGACGTGCGGCCGGTGACCTTCGCGCAGCAGAAGGAGGCGCGGCTGCGTTATGGACTGCAACTGTCGGGCAAGCTCGGCAAGCCGCAAGCCCGCAGCGATAGCACGCGTGGGCCGATGGGCCGGCTGATGGGCATGATGGGCGGTGCCGGTGGCCCACCGGGAGGGGGCGGCCCGCCAGGATCGAGTGGTCCTCGGGGAGCAGGTGGACCTCGCGGCGGTGGCGGTGGACCTCGCGGTGGTTTCGGCGGCGGCGCGCCGGGGCAGGGGCGTTGGAACCTGGCGCTTTACCACACCGTGCAATTCATCGACCGGGTCACGCTCGTCCCAGGCGGGCAAGCGCTCGACCTGCTGAGCGGCGATGCGCTGTCGAGCGGTGGCGGCGTGGCGCGGCACAGCCTGGAACTGGACGCGGGCGGGTTCATCAACGGCTTTGGCCTCAGGCTCAACGGAACTTATGCCGCAGCGACCAATGTGCGTGGCAGCGGCGTGCCCGGATCGTCGGATCTGCGCTTCGGCGCGCTGGCAAAGTTGAATGCACGGCTGTTCGTCGATCTTGGCCAGCAGAAGGCGCTGACCGGGGCGGCGCCGTTCTTCAAGGGCGCGCGGCTGTCGATCGTGGCAGTCAACGTGCTCGATTCGCGCCAGAAAGTCACCGATCGGGCCGGCGCGGTACCGCTGGCCTATCAGCCCGATTACCTTGACCCGCAAGGTCGCGTTCTGGGGGTGGAGTTTCGGAAGCTGTTCTAAGGGCTGGTGCAGGGTGGCAGGAACAGGAACCAAACCCTGCGTCCCTTGTGGGTTGCGGCGGCCCTTATACCAACCTGCCGTGAGGCTGACTCACGGGGGGGATTCCCAAACTGGCGAAATTCTGAATCAATGGCGCCCTGCAATTGGAGGGCGTGACCATGGGATCAGCGATCAGCTTGAGGGAAGATTTTGACAGCACAGCG
>NZ_JANXWG010000042.1 GCF_025351285.1 Novosphingobium sp. | reverse complement strand
GGCGATGGTGCCGGGGCTGCCGCGCCCGCTGCCGTGGCGCGAGATCTTCGTTTATTCGCGCCGCGTTGAAGGCATTCACTTGCGCGCCGGGCCGATCGCGCGCGGCGGTTTGCGCTGGTCAGACCGTCGCGACGATTTCCGCACCGAAGTGCTCGGGCTGATGAAGGCGCAGCGCGTCAAGAACGCGGTGATCGTGCCGACCGGCGCCAAGGGTGGGTTCTATCCCAAGCAGTTGCCCGATCCGACGCGAGACCGTGAGGGCTGGCTGGCCGAGGGCAAGGCCAGCTACCGGGTGTTCATCCGCACGCTGCTGTCGATCACCGACAACATCGTCGAAGGCAAGGTAATCCACCCCGATGCGGTGGTGATCCGCGACGGGGAGGACCCGTACTTCGTGGTCGCCGCCGACAAGGGCACCGCCACCTTCTCGGACACCGCCAACGCCATTGCGGAAAGCCAGGATTTCTGGCTCGACGATGCCTTCGCCAGCGGCGGTTCGAAGGGCTACGACCACAAGGCGATGGGCATCACCGCCAAAGGCGCGTGGCTGTCGGTGCGGCGGCATTTCCTCGAACTGGGCGTCGACGTCCAGGCCGACCCGGTGCGCGTGGTGGGCGTGGGCGACATGTCGGGCGACGTGTTCGGCAACGGCATGCTGCTGTCGAAGACGCTGAAAGTGCTCGCCGCGTTCGATCATCGCCACATTTTCCTCGATCCCGACCCCGATGCAGCGAAAAGCTGGACCGAGCGCGCGCGGCTGTTCGCGCTGCCGCGATCGAGTTGGGACGAATACGACCGCACCGTGATTTCGGCTGGCGGCGGCGTGTTCCCGCGCACGATGAAGGCGATTCCCTTGTCGGCAGAAGTCCGCGCCGCGCTCGATATCGAAGCGGCGGAGATGGACCCCGAGACGCTGATCTCGGCGATCCTGCGCGCGCCGGCCGACCTGCTGTGGTTCGGCGGCATCGGCACTTATGTGAAAGCGGCCAGCGAAAACAACGCCACCGTTGGCGACCCCGCAAACGACGCCATCCGCGTCGATGCCGAACAATTGCGCGTGCGCGTGATCGGCGAAGGTGCAAATCTGGGCATCACCCAAGCCGCGCGCATCGCGTTTTCGCTGGCGGGTCCGATCGGTGCCGACGCGAAGCCGGTGGGTGGCCGAATCAACACCGATTTCATCGACAATTCGGCCGGGGTCGATTGCTCGGACAACGAGGTCAACATCAAGATCGCGCTCGCCTCGGCCAAGCGGGCCGGGCGGCTGTCCGAACGCGGGCGCGTGTCGCTGCTGGTCGGCATGACCGACGCGGTGGCGGCGCATGTGCTGGAGGACAACCGCCTGCAGGCGCTGGCGTTGTCGATTGCCGAACGCCCCCGCGCAGCCGCCATTGCCAGCTATTCGCGCCTGATCGACATGCTTGAAGAAGCGGGTGATCTCGATCGCCGCACCGAAGGGCTGGCCGATGCGGAACAGCTAACCCGCCGCGCTGCTGAAGGCCACGGCCTCACCCGGCCAGAGCTTGCAGTGCTGCTGTCCAGCGCCAAACTGGTGCTCCAGCGCGCGCTCGAAGACAGCAATGTGGTGGATGATCCGGGGCTCGCGGGCGAACTGCTCTGTGCGTTCCCTGAACCGATGCGCGGCAAGTTCCGCAAGGACATCCTGGCTCACCGGCTGCGCCGCGAGATCATCGCGACGCGGCTCGCCAACCGGATGGTCAACCGCATGGGCATGCTCCACCCGTTCGAACTGGCCGAAGAGGAAGGCGCATCGCCCGCCCAGGTCGCCGCCGCGTTCGTCGCGGCCGAGCGGCTGTTCGGCATGGATGCGGTGTGGCACGCCCTCGAAACCGCGCCGATGCCCGAAACCGCGCGCATCCTGCTGTTCGACCGCGCCGCCGCGGCATTGTCCAGCCACATGGCCGATCTGCTGCGCGTCGGCGCCGGCACTGTGCCGCCTACGCGGCTGGTGGCCGAACTGGCCAAGCCGATGGCGAGCCTGTCAGACGCGGTCGGTACGCTGCTGGGCGTGGAACCGCGCGCGCAGTCCGATGCCATGTGCGCAAGGCTGGTTGCAGCCGGCGCACCGCCAGCCGAAGCCGCAATGGTTGCGCACTTGTTCGATCTCGACGGTGCCGCCGGGATCGCCATGCTCGCACGCGACAGCGGTACTGCCGCGCCGGCACTGACCGGCGCGTTCATCGAAGTCGGTGTGCGGCTCGGGCTCGATTGGGCGCAGCAGACTGCCGAACGCATGAACCCGTCCGATCCGTGGGAGCGGCTGCTGGTCAACGGCCTGGCGCGCGATTTCCAGCACATGCGGCTTGATTTCCTGCGGCGCGTGGCCAAGGGTCGCAAGGACCCGGTCCCGGCCGCCACCCGCTGGCTCGACACCCACGCCGCCGCGATCCAGCAATTTCGCGCGCTGGTCGGCCGGGCGAGGGGCGCCAGCCCGGTTACCCCGGTGATGCTGGCGCAACTGGCCAGCCAGGCGCGGGGTGTGCTGGCGAAGTAGCGGGGCGGGCCGACTCCTCTGCCTTGACCTTCGCCCCATTTTGCTCAAACGCCCGTGCAAACGGGAGTTGAACGAAATGGAATCAGCGGACATCGTCATCGTGGGTGCCGGACACGGCGGCGCGCAGGCGGCACTGGCCTTGCGCCAGAACGGCTTCACCGGCTCGATCGCGATGATCGGGCGCGAGGCCGAGCCGCCTTACGAACGCCCGCCGCTGTCGAAGGAATACCTCGCGCGCGAGAAGCCGTTCGAGCGGCTCTATATCCGCCCTCCGACGCTATGGGCAGAAAAGCAGATCCGCATGGAACTGAGCCGTGAAGTGCTCGCCGTCGATCCACTGGCAAAGCGGCTGACGCTGTCGGGCGGTGAGACGTGCGATTACGGCACGCTGATCTGGGCCACCGGCGGCGATCCGCGCAAGTTGTCGTGCGCCGGGGCGGACCTGGCGGGCGTCCACGCGGTGCGCACGCGCGAAGATGTCGATCGGCTGATGGGCGAATTGGATGCCGGCGCGAAAACCGTCGCGGTGATCGGCGGCGGCTATATCGGGCTGGAGGCGGCGGCGGTGCTGACCAAGCTCGGCTGCCAGGTCACGCTGCTCGAAGCACTGCCGCGCGTGCTGGCGCGGGTGGCGGGCGAGGATCTCTCGGCGTTCTACGAAGCCGATCATCGCGCGCACGGCGTGGACTTGCGCACCAGCGTCATGGTCGATTCGATCGTGGGCGACGGCGTGAAGGCCACCGGAGTCCTGCTTGCCGACGGCAGCGTTGTCCCCGCCGAGATCGTCATCGTCGGCATCGGCATCATCGCCGCGGTCGGCCCGCTCATCACCGCCGGCGCGGCGGGCGGAAACGGTGTGGAGGTGGACGAATTTTGCCGCACCAGCCTGCCCGATATCTACGCGATCGGCGATTGCGCCAGCCATTCCAACGCCTTCGCCGATGGCGCGGTGATCCGGCTCGAATCGGTCCAGAACGCCAACGACATGGCCAACACCGTAGCCAAGGCCATCTGCGGAGATCCGCAGCCCTACAAGGCCACGCCGTGGTTCTGGTCGAACCAGTATGACCTCAAGCTTCAAACCGTCGGCCTCTCGACCGGCTACGACCAGGCCATCCTGCGCGGCGATCCGGCCACGCGCAGTTTTTCGGTGGTGTACCTGAAGGGCGGCCATGTGATCGCGCTCGACTGCGTCAACATGGTGCGCGATTACGTCGCCGGGCGGAAGCTGGTAGAGGCGCGCGCGACGCCCGACGTGACGGCGCTGGCTGATCCCGAGGTGGCTTTGAAGTCGCTGATCTAATGAGCTGATTTTGACGTTCGCATTCCGATAGCTTGGACGCACATGTTACAAGCCTGAAAACCGCTGGAATGGCATTGGCAGCCCCAGGGCCTGGCCGCAGTGGGGTTGTTTCCTGGGCGCAAGTGTCATCGCCTCAGTGCAGCCGCGTCTTCGGGAACATCCATCGATGGATCAGGCTCGGCCGGAACGGCTGCCAGGCGCCTTCCTTCAGCGCCAGCCGGTCGGCCAGCGCGATCATCACGCTGGGGTTGACGCCCAGGCCGATATGGCTGGCCATGACCTCGATGTTCTCGGCTTCGGCGTGCCCGGTTTCGGGGTGCTGCACCGATCCGCGCCAGTGGACCACGCCGTCGCCCTTGGTCAGGATCGAGGTGGTCGGCACCGGCGGGGCATTGTTGAGGCCAGTGAAATGGTGGCCGTGGTGGACTGGTGCGGCATCCTTGCCGTTGAGCATTTCGAACAGGTGGCGCGCGTCCGAATGGTCACGATCGTCCGAGATCGGGCTGCCGAGGCTGATCACCTGGCGCACCGCTTCGGGGTGGATCTTGGCGAGTTCGCGCGCCAGCAAACCGCCCAGGCTCCAACCGATCAACGAGACCTTGCGGCCGGTCTCCTGGTGGATCGTCTGCAGCCGGTCCACCAGTTCCTGCACGCGCTGGCCGTCGATCCGCACGTTTCGACCCAGTTCCCAGCCGCGTGCGTCATAGCCGAGATCGGTAAGCAGCCTGCGCATCGGTGAAGTCGATTTGTCAGAGGCCATGAAGCCCGGCAGCACCAGCACCGGGTGGCCATCGCCCTTGGGCAACAGCCCCAGCAATGGGCGCGCGACGACGAAAGCGCCAAGTTCGAAGACCGCGCGTACTTCGCCGATCGTGAGCAGCTTGTGCGGCGGGGTGGCGGGGCGGCGGATGGAGGTAGCAGTGGTCATGTCGTGGGAGTCTTTCGTTTCGCAGTCTCGGATCGCTTGGCAGTCTCGGATCGCTTGGCAGTCTCAGGGCGCTTAATAGTCCTAGGGGTCCCCGGCTTGGCCGCGGTCTTGGCGCGAGGCGCGGGCTTTGGCTTTGTAACGGTGGCCGCGGGTGCCGGTTCCGGCGCGTCTTTCGCCGCCTTTGCCGCATCGCGCAGTTCTGTGAAGCTGTCCTCTATGCACTGTGCGTAGAATTCCGGATCGGGCATCACCTTGCGATCGGCGGTGAAGCTGATCGTCGCCTCCTTGCAATAGCTCTGCACGACATGGCCCAGGCCCATCCCGTCGGTCAGGCACAGCAGCCCCATCATGCTTTCGAGCCGCGCGCCGGCGGAGTAAATCGGCACCGGCGGGCCGGGCACATTGGTGACCACGGTCGAGAACGGCGGCGCCATGCGGTTGGCCAGGCCCAGCCGGGTATAAAGCTGCGCGCCCAGTGCCATGAACAGTGCGGGCGAAACCTTGCTCATCTCGGTCATGTTGCGCGCGCCGATCGCGTCGGTCATCGCCTTGGAATTGGTGGTTTGCGAATGGACATAGCGCAGCCGTTCGGCCGGATCGGCGATATGCGTGCCGAGGGGAGCGATCATGGCGGCGACCTGGTTGCCCATGTCGCCCTTCTCGTCGGTGGAGCGGACCGAGATCGGCGCCATCGCGGTCAGCGTCTTGTCCGGCAGATCATCGTGCGCAAGCAGGTACTTGCGCATCGCCCCGCCGACGATCGCCAGGAACACGTCGTTGACTTTCGCGCCCGGCGCCAGCGCGCGGATCGCCTTGATATCGGCCAAGGCAACGCTGCGTCCCTCGACCACGCGGTTGGGCGAAAGCACCACGTTGAAGCGCGATCGCGGGGCAAGCATCTCGCCGTGGACCTTGAAGTCCTTGGTCAGCAGGCCCTTGGTAGCCCGCGCCAGCCCCGGCACCGCGCGCGCGGCCACTTCGATCTGCCGCACCGGATTGGTCACCGCGTTGAACCAGCTTTTTGCCAGCAGGCCGAGCACGTTCGGCACCGGTTCGGGCTTCCACTCATCGGGCTGCTGCGGCGCCGCGGCGTGCGGATCGAGCGTGTGGAGCGCCTCCATCAAGTCGATTCCGCTCATCCCGTCGATCGCGCAGTGGTGGACTTTGGTGACCATCGCGAAGCTGCCGGGCGAGACACCGGGCACGTTGTCCAGCCCCTCGATCACCGTGAATTCCCACGGCGGCCGCGTCAGGTCGAGCGGGCGCGCGAAAATCCGCGCGGCCTGGATGCACAATTGCCGCCAATCGCCCGGCTTGGGCAGCGCGAGGTGGCGGACATGGTATTCGAGATCGAATTCCTCGTCCTCGATCCAGTACGGATAATCGAGATCGAACGGCACCCGCACCAGCCGTTGGCGCATGGTCTTGGAAAGCTGCATCCGGCTTTCGTAGAAGCGCAGGATGTCCTTGAAGCGGACGAACCCACCGGGCGCCGTCGCCGGATCGTAGATCAGGATCGAACCGATATGCATCGGCGAATTGCGCGTTTCCAGCGCAACGAACGAGGCATCCATGCCCTGGAGCTGCCGCAAAGGCGTTCCTTCCCCCTATGCCATTTCTGGCCGCTCGGTTGATCCGGGCTTTGGATGAAACGTAACCTTCCCCCGAAGTCTGTCAACAACCGCTTCCGCAAGCGACCCGACGTCCCTAAATGGGCCGACGATGGCCCGTACCCCTTCCGCACCCCCCGCCAACGCGACCCCCGACCGGTTCAACGAAGATCGGGCCAGCTATACGCTGCGCGGGTCCGACCAGCCCGATATCGAGGCCGGCGTCGCCGCGATCCGCGAAGTGGTCCAGACCTTGCGGCCCAAGCCCGGCGTTTACCGGATGCTCGATGCGCGCGGTGACGTGCTCTATGTCGGCAAGGCGCGGGTGCTGAAGAACCGCGTGGCCAATTACACGCAAGTCGATCGGCTGCCGCTGCGGCTCAAGCGCATGGTCAGCCAGACGCGCGGCATGACCATCGTCACCACCAATTCCGAAGCCGAGGCGCTGCTGCTCGAAGCGCAGCTGATCAAGCGCTTCCGTCCGCCCTACAACGTGCTGCTGCGCGACGACAAATCGTTCCCGTTCATCCTGTTGCGCACCGATCACGCTTACCCGCGCATCTCCAAGCATCGCGGCGCACGGCGCGCGAAGGGCAATTACTACGGCCCCTTCGCCAGCGCCGGATCGGTCAATGTGACGATCAATGCGCTGCAAAAACTGTTCCTGCTGCGCAGTTGCACCGACAGCTTCCTCGCGCGCCGCGACCGACCGTGCCTGCTCTACCAGATCAAGCGCTGCTCGGCCCCCTGCGTCGGGCGGATCGACGAGGCCGACTATGCCGAACTGGTCGGCGAGGCGCGCGATTTCCTCGGCGGCAAGAGCGGCGCGGTCCAGGCCAAGCTCGAAAGTCAGATGGCCGAGGCGGCAACCGCGCTCGATTTCGAACGCGCGGCCATGCTGCGCGACCGGCTGCGCGCCGCCACCTTCATCCAGGGCAGCCAGGGCATCAACGCCGCCGGCCTCGCCGATGCCGATGTGTTCGCGGCGGCGGCCAATGGCGGGCACTTCGCGGTGCAGGCGTTCTTCATCCGCGGCGGACAGAACTGGGGCCACCGCGCGTTCTTCCCCACGCACACCGAGGGGCTGAGCGAGGCCGAAGTGCTCACTGCCTTCCTTGCGCAATTCTACGAGGAAGTCCCGCCGGCGCGGCTGGTTCTGGTCGATCGCGAATTGCCCGAGGCCGAATTGCTCGCCGAAGCGTTCGCCGGCGCGGCCGGCGGCAAGGTGGAAATCAGCGTGCCCCAGCGCGGCGACCGCCGTCGGCTGCTCGAACAGGCCAGCCGCAATGCGGTCGAGGCGCTCGAACGGCGCATGGCAGAAAGCGGCACCAAGGCGAAGATATGGCGAGAGATGGCCGAATTCCTCGAACTGCCCGAACCGCCCGCTCGCGTGGAAGTCTATGACAACAGCCATATCCAGGGCACCCATGCGCTCGGCGCGATGATCGTGGCCGGGCCCGAGGGCTTCCTCAAGAACCAGTACCGCAAGTGGAACATCAAGACCGCGCAGACCAACGACGATTTCGGCATGATGCGCGAAGTGATGGGCCGCAGATTTGCGCGCGCTCAGGACGAGGACCCGGACCGGGATAGCGGCATGTGGCCCGATCTGGTGCTGATCGACGGCGGCAAGGGCCAGATGAGCTCGGTAAAAGATGCGCTCGAGGAGCTCGGCATCGAGGACGTGGCGTTGGTGGCGATCGCCAAAGGCCCGCACCACGGCCGCGAGGGGCGCGAGGTGTTCCACTTCCCCGACGGCCGCGAAAAGATGCTGCCCGAAAATTCGCCCTTGCTGTTCCACCTCCAGCGCCTGCGCGACGAAGTCCACCGCTTTGCCATCGGCGCCCACCGCGACAAACGCAGCCGCACGATCACCGCCAGCCCGCTCGACGAAGTCCCCGGCATCGGCCCCGCCCGCAAACGCGCGCTGCTGCTGCACTTCGGCACAGCAGGCGGAGTGCGCGCGGCCGGGTTGGAGGACTTGCAGAAGGCACCCGGCGTATCGGCCACGGTGGCGCAGGCGGTCTACGATTTCTATCATCCGAAGGGGTAGGCCGCCGACCGGCAACCGGCAATTCCTTGGCTTGCAAAATGCAATCGAAGGCTGATTGTGCCCGGGTCGGTCAGATCCCGGGCAACTGGGCGGCCTGGGCGGCGCGCTCGGTGATGCCGTCTTCCGAACAGACGTCGAGCAGCGCCAGCCCGTCGACCGTGGCCAGGATCAGCGCGGCGGTGCCCACCGGATCGGGCAGCCCGGCAGGATCGAGCCTTGCCTCGATCCAGATGCGAAAGCCCGTCGCGATCTGGCGTGCGACGGCTGGAAACGGCGCTTCGCCGCGCGCGGAGGCGGCAACCACTTCGATCCACAGCCGCATGTACGGTTTCATGTCGGGCGTCGTGGTGATCCGCGCGGCAATCGCGATCAACGTGGCCGGTGGCAACTTCGGCCCGAGGGGAATGGCATCGGCAAGCTGGGCGCCGATATCGCTGGCGATCTGCGCCATCGCCGCCGCCAGCGCCTCGGCCTTGTCGGCAAAGTAGTAAAGCAGCATGCGGTCGCTCACCCCGGCGGCGGCGGCAAGCTGGCGCAAGCTGGTGGCCGCAAGGCCGCTGTGCAGCAAATGCGCGGCCAGCAGGCTGGTGGCGCGTGCGCGCTGGTCGTCTCGGGGTGCCATTGTGTTTTCCTCTTGTAGCGACCGCTACAGCAACCTATTGATGTAGCAAGTGCTACAAAATTGGGTGTCACCATGCCGCAGTATCATTTCCTGCCTGTCCTTGCCGCAATCGCGTTCCTGCTTGCCGGAATGGTGATCATCGCTCGCGCTGCTGCAGGTCCCGGGCGCGGCATGTGGTTGATCCCCGCCACGCTATCTGCGGCACTGTTCGGCTGGTCGGTCTGGACGGTCGCGCTCGAAGGCCCGCTGGGATTCTGGTCCGAACACCTGCGCGATGCCTGGGGCAACCAGATCTGGTTCGATCTGCTGCTGAGCATGGGCACGGCGTTCGCGCTGCTTGCCCCGCGCGCCAAAGCCCGTGGCATGCGGCTGGCGCCATGGTTCGTGGCAATCGCCTGCACCGGCAGCGTGGGGCTGCTGGCCATGGCCGCGCGCTATCTGTTCCTGCGCGAAACTGCGCCGGCGGCGCGCCACACCCCGGCCTGAAGGAATGCGATCATGGCAAGCTTCCGTCTGTTCCTGGCTGCGCTGGTTCTGGCCATCGTTGCCTATACCGCGGGCACGATCGCGCATCACGGATGGAACCTGATGCCGATGTTCTTCGGCGCCATCGCGCAAGGCGCCTGGCCGGGCCAGTTCAACCTGGATTTCGTGGGGCTGCTGTCGTTGTCGGGGCTGTGGCTGGCGTGGCGGCACAATTTCAGCCCGGTGGGTCTGGCATTGGGCGTCCTGGGATTTTTCGGCGGGACCCCGGTGCTGGCAACATACCTGCTGGTCGCGAGCGTCCACGCCCGGGGCGATTCGCGCGTGCTCGTGCTTGGGCCGAAGCGCGCGGCACTGGCATCCCCGATGACTGCCGATTGCGCAGCATGATGACCCGCCGGCCTCAGTAGGGCGGTGGCATGCTGGTGCGTTGAACTTGCGCGGCCTGGGTCCACCACGCCAGATCATCGGCAAACCGGGGAAAGGCGCGGGCCAGCGCCTCGCCGCCTTCGCCGGTCGGGCGGCCTTGCGCGTCGAGTGCATGGCCGATCGCGCCCACTGCCAATGTGCTCGAAACCACCACCATGCCCATTTCGGACAGCGTGCCATGCCAGGCGAGTCCGGCCCGGACACCGGCAAAGCGTCCTGCTGAATAGCTGGCGATCGCGGCAGGGCGCCAGAACCATTCTTCGAGGAAATGGTCGGTCAGGTTCTTGAGCCCGGGTTGTACGCCCCAGTTGTACTCGCCCGTCACGAACACGAAGGCATCGGCGCCGCGGATTTTCCCGGCCAGTTCTTCAAGCGCCGGCGGCGCCTCTCCGGATGGGTATTCCTTGTACATGCGATCGAGCATCGGCAGGCCGATGGCCTTGGCATCGATCAATTCGGCCTGCGCACCGCGATCGTTGAACGCTCCGCATAGGAAATGGGCGAGCCGGATGCCCTGCCGGTCAGATCGGTATGAGCCATAGAAGATCAGGATCTTGGCAGGCATGACTGGCCTCCGTCTTGGCAATGACCACCCGGCCACAGCGCCGGGCGCGTTTGCAGACTACCCGCGTTTGTCCAGGTCCGCATCCAGCGTCACGTCGTCATCGAGTTGTACGCCCACGCTGTTGAGGAACATCGAGACCATCGTGTACTGGCCCACGGTGAAGATCAGGGCAAGCCGCCCGGCCTCGCTGAAGTGCGTGCAGAGCGCCTGCCAGCCCGCGTCGTCGATGAAGTGATCGGTCACCAGGGCGTCGGTTGCGGTCAGCAACGCGCGGTCGGCCTCGTCCCAGGCCGGATCGGCGGCGCCGACCTTGATCGCGGCGATTTCGGCTTCGCTCATCCCGGCATGGCGCGCGATCGGAACGTGACGGGCCCATTCATAGCCAGCCTTGCACAGATACCCGGTGCGCAGGATCGCGATCTCGCGGCGGCGGGCGCCCAGCGGGTTGTCGTTCGAGAGCACATGCCCGCCCCAGACCAGAAACGCCTTGAGTGCCGCCGGATCGCGCGCAAACGTGCGGAAGATGTTGTAATCGCGTCCACCGGCGCGGAAACCGGCCAGCACTGCTTCCTGTTCGGGGCTGAGATCCGCATCGGCCAGCGGGGCCAGGCGGGGCTCGGTCAGGCGCATTGGTTCATGATCCCTTCGGCACGATCTTGCGAATGAGGCCTTCCTGCGCGACTTCGGCAACCAGCCGGCCATCCTGGGCAAAAATCTTGCCCCGGTTGAAACCGCGTGCGCGGTCTGCCCAAGGGCTGTCGCAAGCGTAAAGCAGCCATTCGTCTGCCTTGACATCGGGATCGTGGAACCAGATCGCGTGATCCAGGCTCACGCCCATCAGGTTGCCCAGCGTCCATGACAACCCGTGCGGCAGCGCGCAGGTGCCCAGCAGCGTCATGTCGGTGGCATAAGCCAGCACCGCGCGGTGCAGCTTGGGATCGTTCGGCAGCGGCGCGGCGGCGCGGAACCAGGTGTTCGATACCGGTGCGCTTGGCTCGGCGCCCATCCAGTGGCGCGGCTCAAGGTGGCGCATCTCGATCGGGCGCGGGATCAGCATCATCTGGCGCACGTGTTCGGGCACGCTGCTGGCATATTGCTCGCGCAATTCGGCCTCGCTCGGCACCGCGTCGGGCGGGAGCACATCTGGCATCGTGTCGCTGTGGTGCACGCCCTGCTCGCGGCGCTGGAACGATGCCGACAGCGTGAGGATCGGACGCACTTGCCCATTGGCCTGCTGACTGGCGGTGACGCGACGGTTGGAGAAACTGCCGCCATCGAGATCGCGATCGATGCGGAAATCGATCTCGTGGTCCTCGTTCCCGCCGCGCAGGAAATAGGCATGGAGCGAGTGGACCGGGCGTTCTTCGTTTCTATTGGCATCGGCCACGGTGCGCTCGGCCGCGGCGAGCGCCTGCGCGATCACCTGCCCGCCGAACACGCGGCCCACGCCGCCCGGCTTGCGGCGGCCGGCAAAGTGATCGTCACCGGTGGGTGTAACGTCGAGCAGGCGGATCAGTCCGTCGACGAGTTGTTCGGGCGTGGCAGTTTCAGACATGCAGCGGCCATGAAGCGCCGCTTGGCCCGGGTCAACTTGTCAGCGCTTCAGGCCACGTGTCGCAGCACCGGGTAGATCGAGGCGACCAGCAGGGCGGCGGCGCAGCGGTTGAACAATTGCAGGCGCGCCGGATCGCCAAGCCATGTGACCAGTCGGCTGCCGACAAAGGCCCACAGGCTGACCGTCGGCAGGTTGATCACGCCGAACACAGCGGCCACCAGCGCCATCGTCGCCGCGCTGCGATCCTGCCCGCAATAAACCGCAACACTGGTCAGCGCCATCGACCAGGCCTTGGGATTGACCCACTGGAACAGCACCGCCTGAAGCGCGGTCATCGGACGTGCAGCGGCAGCCGGGCCCACCCCGCCAACCGGAGCCACCGAAGTGGCGATGCGCCAGGCGAGATAGAGCAGATAGGCCACGCTGGCGATCTGGAGCACCCCGAAAGCATAGGGCACTTGCTGCAAGGTCGTTGCCAGCCCCAACCCCACCAGAAACACCATCAGCGTGAAGCCCGATGTCACGCCCAGCATATGCGGCAGCGTGCGTCGGAAGCCGAAATTGGTCCCCGACGCCATCAGCATGAGATTGTTGGGCCCCGGCGTGATCGACGAGACAAGGGCGAAGCCGGCAAGGCCGACCAGGAGCGCGGGGGTCATCATCCGCGAAGAATATCGCATTTGATGCGGAAAATCCTTGTAAATATTGCAGTAAATGCCGATAAACTTGCAACTTATGGATCAAATCGATCGCATAGACCGCAATATATTGCGCGAGCTGACTGCCGACGGCAGAATCACCAACACCGAACTGGCCAGCCGCGTCGGCTTGTCGGCTTCGGCCTGTTTGCGGCGCGTGCAGGCGCTGGAACTGGGCGGGGCGATCCTGGGATACCGCGCCGTGGTGTCCCCCGAGGCGCGCGGCGTGGGGTTTCGGGCATATGTGGCGGTGGGGCTGTCGCGCCATACCAAGGCGGAGCAAGCGGCGTTCGAAGCGGCGGTGGCCAAGGCGCCCGAGGTCCGCGAATGCCACAACGTCACCGGCTCGATCGAATATCTGCTGCGCGTCGAATGCAGCAGCATGGCCGCCTACAAGCACTTCCACACCGAAGTGCTTGGCGCCTTGGCGCAAGTTGCGACGCTGACGTCCTATATCGTCATGGAGTCGCCAAAGGACGAACGCGACTGAACTGCGGAAACGCGCGGATCAAGCTTTCCCCAACCGCCCCAACTCAATATCCGCCAGCTTGCCGAACACCGCACGCCGCGCAAAGCCGCCGATCGCCACCGAGAGCCGACCGATCGGCCGACGTTGTTCCCACAGCGAATCGATCATCGGGTGGTCGGTGGCGGCGCAACTGTCGGTCCAGTCGATGGTCTTGCGGTCGAGCATTGCCAGGTTTTCAAGCTGGAGCAGCACGCCAGGCGAAAAGCGCGCAAAATCCTCGTCGAACGCGGTCTTGAAGCTGAACGCGCCCGGCGCACTCAGAAAGCTGGCGAGCATCGCAATCGGCCTGCCATCCAGCGTCAGGCTCAGCCGTTCGAGCTTGCCGCGCGCTGCGGCTTCGGCCAGCGCGCCACGGAACAGCACGGCGGTGCCGGGCACGGCGGCCAGCGCGCTGCCTTCGCGGCCCTTCCAGCCGCGCGCTTCAAGGCTGAGGAACGCGTTGATCCATTCGTGAATGCCCTGCGCGTCATCCTGCCGGACCGTGGCGACGGTGCCTAGTTCCGCCAGCCGCGCCTGCTGGCGGCGCAGTTCCTTGCGCTTCTTGCCCGGCAAGGCGTGGGCCAGATAATCGACCGGCGCCATGGTCGAGGCCAGCATCGCGCGTTCCTCGCGGCGGACCAGCGCGATGCGGCGGCGCTGCGCTGCGCAAGTGGCGAACAGTGCATCGGCCAATCGCGTATCGAGCGGCATCGCGGCAAGATGAAGGAACAGCGCAGCCCCTGGCTTGGCATCGGCGCGCGCCAGCAGCGCCTGCCAGAACGCGGCCTCCTCGCCGTATTGCACCAGCGGTGCACCCAGGAAGCAATTGGGGTGCAACCACGATGCCAGGTGCGGCAACGGCCAGCGCGAATAGCGGCGGGCGCGCTCCACCGGCAGCAGTCCGATCAGTTCACCGGCGCGTTCGAACCGCACCAGCTTGACCCGATGGTGCGGATCGAGCGCTTCGAGTGCCGGTTGCAGAAACCAGCGCTCGAAGAACGGATTTGGCGTGGAGGCGAATTGCGCAAGATGGTCCCAGTGCCGCGCCGCGAGCGGATCGTGCGCGCTCCAGTCCTGCCAGGTCTGCGCCATCGCGTGCATTGGCGCGGCGTTTGTCGGCGAGCGCGACGCATCGCGCCTGACGCCGAGGCCAGCTTCTGGGCCGGCGCCGGATGGCCAACGCAAAAGTCCGGCAAGTCCTGTCATGTTTCGTGAAGCCCCGTTGCGTAGCCGCGTTTTAGCCCCGCAGAGCAAAGCGAGTGTTAACGTTGGTGCCATTTTGGCGGCAAGCCGCTCCACCCGGCCATCGCCAGCGGCCGGCCCGCCGGTCAATTGCGATCAGGTCGGGCTTGACCCCCGGTGGCCAGCGGGTGCAGCCTTGTCCTCCCGTGATCGTTGGCACGGGCAAAGATCGTGGGAGAACACCATGAGCGAGGCGAACGATGAGCGTCGAGAGGACGACGATCCGCGCTTCCAGGTCCTGGTCGGCTGGAGTTCGCAGGATTTTGGCGGACGGATCGTGCTGCGCACCGAAACTTTCGAAGGCGGCAAGCCACATCGGCCCGAAGACCTGACGCACACGCACCTGTTCATGACTCACGAACAGGCGACGCTGCTGGCCAATTACCTGTTTTTGCTCACCGGCCAGTCGCGCCCTGAACCCCGCCGGAAGAAGCGGGGTCTGTTCGGGCGTACGGTCTAGATCGCCATCACCAGCGTATCGTCGGCGCGGGGTGCTGCGGGTGCGAACGATGGGATCGGTTCGAACGGTTCCTCGGTCAGCGCCACGTCTGCCAAACCGCCGAGCTTGAAGTGGCCGAGCCTGGGCTCATTTTCGGGCCGTGCATTCTTGGTCATGTTCCAGGCGCCGACGAACAGATCGCCATGCCGTTCGAACAGCAGGTGCGGTGCCAGCTTCATCGTCACGCCGTTGTACTGCGCGGTGACCACGCGGCGGCGGGCTACCGCTTCGAGCAGGGCCATGCGGGTTTCGGTCATGCTGTGTGGCGTCCTGGGCAGGTTTCGGGCGAGTCCGAGCATCAATTGTGCGTTGCAGCATATTGCTCATCTGTTGCCGAGGCAAGAGCGTATCGACACATATGAAAACCCCGCCCGGATCGCTCCGGACGGGGATATATTCGCGCCGGGCCTCGCGCCTATCCGGCGTTCTGGCTGACGGTAACCGTGCCGTTGGTGCCGGCCTGAGTGATGGTCGAACTGTTGAGGTCCGCGCCCTGCGTCACCGTGGCGGTGTTGGTCGAGCCCGACTGGATCACGCTCGAACTGTCGCTCACGCCCGATTGCGTGATCGTGGCGCCGTTGTTGTCGCCGCTCTGCGTCAGCAGCGAGGTTTCGCTGGCGCCGCTCTGCCGCACCGTGGCGCGATTGGTCGATCCCGACTGGATCAGCGAGGACATTTCGCCGGGCTTGCCTTGCGTGATCGAGCCGGTGTTGCCCGTGCCCGACTGGAGCACGTAGGAACTCCCTCCGGTGTTGCCGAACTGGATCACGCTTGCCGAATTGCCCGAACCGGGCTGGAGCACGGTCGAGTTGACGCCAGACGAACCTTGCTGGATATCGGCCGTGTTGCGATTGCCGCCCTGGTCGATCAGGCTGGTCTGGCCGACCAGGCCTGTGCCGCTGCGATACTGCGCCACATTGTCCGATCCGGCCTGAAGGATCTTGGTATTGTCGCCGCCATTGCCTTGTGTGGTGGCGGTGGCGCGGTTGCGGTTGCCCGCCTGCTCGATCAGCGAAACGTTGTCATAGGCAATGTCGGTGTAGGTCGCCTGATTGTCCGAGCCGAATTGCAGGATCGTCGACTGGCCTGTGCCCGCGGCCAGGCCGCTCCCCGCAGAGGCGTTGGCAATGTTGCGATCGCCGCGCTGATCCACCAGCGAACGGCCGCGGGTTTGCAGCGAGACCCTCGCCACGTTGGCCGTGCCGATCTGGTCGACTTCGGAAACGGACGGCCCGGATTGCTGTGTCACGATCGCGCCGTTGATGGTGCCGCCCTGGTTGATCAGCGATGTGGACCCGCTGGACAACTGGACTACGCGCACTTCATTGCCGAAGGCGGTGAAGCCGCGCGCACTGAACGAGCGATTGACATCACCCGGAATCTGCCGCTGCCCGGTCTGGTTGATGACCGACTTGTTGTCATCACCGCTTTGCACCACCGCCGCGATGGTGCCCAGGTTGGCGTTGAGCGAGCCCTGACCCATCGTCCATTCCGACGTGTTGCGCGAACCCGATTGGGTGACCGATGCGCGCTCGTTCGTGCCCAGCATGGTGACCGTGGACTTGTTGCTCGCCCCGCTTTGCACGACGCTGGCAACATTCTTCAGGCCAAGCTGCGTCACGTCGCTGGCGTTGCCGCTCGATGACTGGGTGATCGAGGCGGTATCGGCGGTGGCGCTGCCCAGCCCGCCATCGGCCTGAACCACGTTGGAGCGGTTGGCCGAACCCGTCTGGGTCAAGTTGACGATGTTGCCGTTGCTGGACTGGCGCACGGTGGAAAAATGATCGGACCCGGTCTGGCTGGAGCCGGTCGAATCGTTGTCACCGGTCTGGCTCACCTGGCTGAACGCATTGTTGCCGCCTGTCTGGGCGATGTTGGCGGAAGCCGTTGCGCCAAGCTGCGTGATGAAGCTTTGCGCGTTGGTGCCGGTTTGCAAAACGTCGCTGGTGGTCAACCCTGTGCCCGCCTGGTAAACGTCGGACAAATTGCCGGCCGAGCCATTGGTGGCAGCCTTGAGGGCATCGCCCTGCGTCACGTTGGCCACACCGAAATTGCCGGTCTGTGTCACGGTCGAAACCTGCCCCGAATCGCGCTGGGTAATCGTGGCACCGTCGCCGTCGCCGCTTTGCACCACGGTGGATTGGCTGAAGCTTTGTGCATTTTGCGAAAGCTGGTCGAGCGTAACCAGGTTGTTTTAGCCGCTCTGCGTCACGAACGAACGGGCCACTGGTTTGGTCAGGCCCGGTGCGGCCCTGCCATCATCACCCTGCACGATCTGCGCTTCGTTGGTATCACCGCTTTGTGTCACTTCGGAAGCGACGCCGATGGCGCCGGTCTGGGTGACGACGGCAAGGTCTTTCGTGCTCGATTGCGTGACGATCGATGTGCTGTTCGCCGCAGGCTGGTTGATCGTGGCGCGCGCGCCGGTTCCGGTCTGGGTGATGGTGGAGGCATTCCCGCCGGGAATGGGCCCGGCCACGTCCGCGATGGCAGGGGCGGCGCAGGCAAGAACCATCGCGGCCGGCGCGGCCGAGAGAAACAGCTTCAATTTCATGGATGCCTCGATTTGAAAGATACGCTCAATGACCCGCTAATTCCAAACCGGAGCCAAATTTGCAATCCTTTGCGCGACATATATTTGGCACGCCCGATGTCTTCATTCAGGGCAGAATGGCGACCGGCTAAGTAGTCAAACGGAATGGCCCCGCCCGGATTGCTCCGGACGGGGCCATCTGCTCAACCCTGAAGGCAGTTTTAGCCGACCACGTGCCGCGCCAGCGCGGCGAGCAGCAGCAGCGCCACGATGTTGGTGATCTTGATCATCGGATTGACCGCGGGGCCGGCGGTGTCCTTGTAGGGATCACCTACCGTGTCGCCCGTAACGGCAGCCTTGTGGGCTTCTGAACCCTTGCCGCCGTGGTGGCCGTCTTCGATGTACTTCTTGGCGTTGTCCCAGGCACCGCCGCCCGAGGTCATCGACAGCGCCACGAACAGCCCGCCGACGATCACGCCGAGCAGCAGCGCGCCCAGCGCCGCAAAGGCCTGCGCTTGCCCTGCCACCATGTTGATGATGAAGAACACCGCGATCGGCGCCAGCACCGGCAACAGCGAAGGCGCGATCATTTCCTTGATCGCGGCCTTGGTCACCAGATCGACCGTGCGCGCATAGTCCGGGCGGCTGGTCCCGGCCATGATGCCCGGGTCCTTGGCGAACTGGTCGCGCACATCGATCACCACGTCGCCCGCGGCGCGTCCCACCGCGGTCATCCCGAAGGCCGCGAACAGGTACGGAAGCAGCGCGCCCAGCAGCAGGCCCACGATCACGTATGGGTTCTGCAGGCCGAAATCGACCACCATGTTGGGGAAGAACGCCTTGAGGTCGGTGGTATAAGCGGCGAACAGCACCAGCGCGGCAAGGCCCGCCGATCCGATCGCATAACCCTTGGTCACGGCCTTGGTGGTGTTGCCCACCGCGTCGAGCGCATCGGTGCGCTGGCGCACGTCATCGTCCAGCCCAGCCATTTCGGCGATGCCGCCGGCGTTGTCCGTTACAGGACCGTAAGCGTCGAGCGCCACGACCATGCCCGCCAGCGCCAGCATAGCGGTCGCCGCGTAAGCGATGCCCAGCAGGCCCGCCAGCTTGAACGCCACGATGATGCCGGTGACGATCACCAGCGTCGGCAGCGCGGTGGCTTCGAGGCTGATCGCCAGACCCTGGATCACGTTGGTGCCGTGGCCCGTCTCCGAGGCCTTGGCGATCGAGCGCACCGGGCGGTAATTGGTGCCCGTGTAGTATTCGGTGATCCAGATAATCAGCCCGGTGATGACCAGCCCGACCAGCGCGCAATGGAACAGCGCGTGGCCGTCGATACCGGTCTCGCCGATCTTGGCGCTCATGTCGCCGAGCATGTGCTGGATGGCCCAGTAGATCGCGCCGACCGAGGTCACCGCCGTTACCAGGAAGCCCTTGTACATGGCGCCCATGATGTTGGTGCTGCCCCCCAGGCGGACGAAATACGTGCCGAGGATCGAGGTGACGATGCACACCCCGCCGATCAGCAGCGGCAACGTCATCAGCGACATAAGTGCGGGTGCGGCGATCTTCACGGTGAGCGCGGTGAGCACCATCGTGGCGCCCACAGTCACGACATAGGTTTCGAACAAGTCGGCCGCCATGCCGGCGCAATCGCCGACGTTGTCACCCACGTTGTCGGCGATCACGGCGGGGTTGCGTGGGTCATCCTCCGGGATTCCGGCCTCGACCTTGCCGACGAGATCGGCGCCGACGTCGGCGGCCTTGGTGAAGATGCCGCCGCCCAGCCGCGCGAAGATCGAGATCAGAGAGGCGCCGAAGGCCAGCGCGGTCAAGGCTTCGACCACGGTGCGGTCAGCGGTGCCGACGGCGAAGCCGCCGGGCCCGGTCAGCCAGTAGAAGAAGCCGGCAATCGCCAGCAGCGCGAGGCCCGCGACGAGCATGCCGGTGACGGCGCCCGAGCGGAACGCCATGGTCAGGCCGTTCTGCAAGCCTACTTGCGCGGCGGCGGCGGTGCGGACGTTGGCGCGCACCGAAATGTGCATGCCGATGAAGCCCGCAACGCCCGAAAGCACCGCGCCGATCACGAAGCCGACCGCCGAAATCGCGCCGAGGAAGAACAGCACGAGTGCCGCGACGATCACGCCGACAATGGCGATCGTGGTGTACTGGCGCTTGAGGTAAGCCTGCGCGCCTTCCTGGATCGCGCCCGCGATCTCCTGCATTTTGGCGTTGCCGGGATCGGCGGCAAGGATCTGGCGACTGGTGAATATGCCGTAGACCACGGCTAACAGGCCCAAAAGTATCGATAGCAAAATTGGATTCACGTCATCGTCCCCCTTGTTACGCACGGATTTTCCGCGCGAAACGCCCGCTTTGGCGGATCAGGGGCGGAAGCTAGCCGTTATTCAGCGGGCCGCAACCCTTTATGCCCGAGCATTTTGAGTTGTCCCGGCACGGTTCAGAGTGCGCCGTGCTGAAAGCCAAGTGCGCCCACAGGCGCCGACCCATCGAGCAGGACCGGGTGCGGTCCGCGCGCAGCCACGGTGCCGACGCGCGTGGTGGCCGGGTGATCGGGCGCGAAATGCGGCGCCGCCGTAAACAACAACTGGTAATCATCCCCCCAGGTCAGCGCGTCATGCCGGCGCGCTTCGGGCAAGCCCGGGGCGAGTGGGACTGCAGACCCGTCGAGCGCAATCATCACGCCACTGGCCAGCGCCATGCGGCTGGCGTCGAGCAACAGGCCATCGGACACGTCCATCATCGCGCTGACCAGCGGCGCCAGCGCGCGGCCTTGCGCGAGCAGCGGCCTGGGGCGGCGGAATGCGCTGGTGTCGATGCCCGATGCCCCGTCGCGCAGCACTTCGAACCCCAGCATCGCACCGCCCAGCGGCCCCGTCACCCACACCCCGTCGCCCACTTGCGCACCGCCGCGCGAAGGCACCGGCTGGCAGGTCGCGCGGCCCAATGCGGTCAGCCCGATCGCGCGCGCCGATCCGACCGGCGCGCTGACGGTATCGCCGCCGAGCAGCGGCACGTCGAACTCCGCCAGCGCTTCACTCAACCCCGCCACAAACCGCGCATCATCGGGACCGAGCGTGTAGCCGAGCAGCACGCCCAACGGCTCGGCGCCTTTGGCGGCCAGGTCCGACAGGTTCACCGCGACCAGCTTGTAGGCTACGTCCGCCGGATCCTGCCCCGGCAGCCAGTGGACGCCCTCGACCATCATGTCGTGCGTCAGCACCAGCGCTTCGCCGCCGAATTCGAGCACCGCCGCATCGTCGGCCAGTCCGCGCGCGGCGGGGTGCGGGGCCAGCGCACGCAGCGCGGCGATCAAGGCGGCTTCGTTCGACATGGCCGGATCGGTCACCAGTAGTCGCGCATCAATTCACCCGCCCATTGCGGTTCAAGCACTTCGCCGCGCGGCAGGAACGCGCGCATCACCGGCTTGAGGTCGAGCACCGGGGTGCCGTCGATCGCGTCGATCCCTTCGACTTCGACCGTCAGCCCCTGAACGCCGATGATCCGGCACGTGCACAACCCCAACCGGTTCGGCCGGTTCTTGCCGCGCTGCGCGAAGATGCCCACCAGCGGCCAGTCCTGCCGGCCGCGCGGATGGCGCGCCCCGTACTCGATCTTTTCGGGCGGAACCTTGTCGAACACGAAGATCACTTCGAGGTGCGAGAAATTCGCCAGGCCCGCCAGCGCATCGGGCCCGAAGCGCGCGGGGTCGAGCGCGATCGTTGCACGGCTGGCGCCCCAGTTGTCATCGATCGCTTCGGTTCGGCCGCCGCGGACGTGTGCCACGGGGGTCAATTCGAATGGGCTGGTCATGGCATTTCGCCTTCGGGTCGATGGTTCAGGGCTGCTGCGCAAAAGGGCAATTGCGTGTCCTCCCGCGCTGCCATAGGGATAAAGGCGATGCAATTATTCGCTGCCCGCGCTTTCGATCCTCCCGGTGACATTCCCGCCCTGCGCAAACAGGTGCGCGCGCTTGTTGCCGCCCATGAACACCGCTGGACGCTGGAACAGCGCACCAACAACTGGTTCACCTTCGACGCCGAATTCAGCCGCGCGATGGGCGCCGCCGGGCTGGTGGGGATGACCTGGCCCAAGCAATACGGCGGGCATGAACGTCACTCGCTCGAACGCTATGTCGTGCTGGAGGAAATGCTCGCGCTCGGTGCGCCGGTCGGACTGCACTGGATTGCCGATCGGCAGACCGGGCCACTGCTGTTGCGCTACGGCACCGAAACCCAGCGCCAGAAATACCTTCCCGGCATGGCGCGCGGCGAGATTTACGCCTGCATCGGCCTCAGCGAACCCAACGCCGGGTCAGACCTCGCCAGCGTTCGCACCGCCGCGCGCCGCACGCCCGAAGGCTGGCGCGTAAATGGCCAGAAGGTGTGGACCAGCGGCGCGCACCATTGTCACGCCGCGCTCACGCTCGTCCGCACCGAGGAAGGCAGCCAGCGCCACGCCGGCCTTTCACAACTGATGATCGATCTCGATACGCCGGGGATCACCATCCGCCCGATCGTGGACATGACCGGGACCGAGCACTTCAACGAGATCTTCTTCGAAGACGTGCTGCTGCCGTTGGATGCGCTGGTCGGCCCCGAAGGCGATGGCTGGAAGCAGGTCACCGCCGAACTGGCGCTCGAACGGTCGGGGCCGGAACGCTACCTTTCATGCCACGCGCTGCTGGCGGCGCTGATCGATGCGGTGGGGCCTGAGCCCGACGACGCCACCGCGCAAGCGATCGGCCGGCTGACTTCCGAATTGTGGACGCTGCGGCAGATGTCGATGGCTTGCGCCGCCAAGCTGGCCGCGGGTGAAGACCCCAACGTCGAAGCCGCGCTGGTCAAGGACCTGGGCAATGCCTTCGAACAGGAACTGCCGCGCGTGGTCCAGTCGCTGATCACCGACGATCTGGCCGATCATGGCGATCTTGCCCGGCTGACCGCGTGGCTGCTGGTTGCCTCGCCCAGCTTCAGTTTGCGCGGGGGCACGCCCGAAGTGCTGCGCGGGATCATCGCACGGGGGCTTGGCGTAAGATGAGCGAAGCACGTGAGCCGCTGACCGATATGGCCGAAGGGCTGTTCGGCGATCTTGCCGGGCAGGACTTTGCCGCGGCCTGGCCACGGCTGACCGAAGCCGGGTTCGAGACTTTGCTGGTCCCCGAAGCACAAGGCGGCTTCGGCGGCGATTGGGGTGACCTTGCCGTGCTGCTCAAGATCGCCGGTGCCAAGCGGCTCGGCCTGCCACTCGCCGAAACCGTGATCGCGCGCTGGTTGTTGGCGAAGGCCGGGATTGATGCGCCCGATGGCTTGATCACCTTTGCCGCGCAGACTCACCGCGCGCCGTGGGGTCGCCATGCCGCGGCGGTGATCGTGCAATCGGCTGACGGCTGCGCGCTTTACCCCGCCGCTGCCTGCACCTGGGATCACGGCCGCTCGCCGGCGGGCGAACCCCGCGATGCACTGACGCTCACCGGCGACCCGCTGGTGACGATTGCCACCGCAGACGACCTGGCCACGCTGCTCGGCTTCGCGCGCGTGGCCGAAGGCGCGGGCGCGCTCGAAGCCGCGCTGACGCTGACGGTCGATCACGTGTCCACCCGCGTCCAGTTCGGCAAGACGCTCTCGCAGTTCCAGGCGGTGCAGCAGGCGCTGGCGCTGCTGGCCGAGGAAGCCGCCGCGCTGACCATCGCCGCCAACGGCGCTGCCGTTGCGCTCGATGGCTGGGAACAGGGGCTTGGTGCGCTCGCCGGAGCGCTGCCGCTGTTCGAAATCGCCGCCGCCAAGGCACGGCTCGGCCTGGCGGTCGACCGCGGAGTGCCGATCGCGCACCGGCTCCACGGCGCGATCGGCTTCACCATGGAATACCCACTCAACCACCTGACCCGGCGGCTGATGGGCTGGCGCAGCGAATTCGGCGGCGACGCCACCTGGCAGCGCAAACTGGGCCGACTGGCCAGTGCTGGCGGTTCGAAGGCGCTGTGGGAAACGCTGACGGCACGCAGCGATTCGCTGATTCCGCAAGGCTGATTGCGAACCATTCGCAAGTCGGGTGTGAAGTTTGCTGGTTTTTGCGGCTGGTGGGATATTGCCGTTTTTCTGATTTTTTAGAAGGAGTTGATGCGGGGGCCATCGCCCTCGCGCTCCCGGTGTTTTGGTGCCGGGCGTCGCTGTTGCACGCTGCGGCGAGAGGTTCGGATGGGGCCAAGTGGTTGAAATCGAAGCGTTCGTTCGCGCAAGTTCACCAAGTTCTCGCGTATGACGCATGAGACAAGAAGTTGTACCGGGGCTTTGGCCATGCCAATCCCGTTTCCGATCAGAGGGTTGCCGACGATTTCAAGGAGCGCCGACAGGTGTTGCAGGTTTTGGGGGTGTAGGAAAGTCGGCGACGAAACCGTGCGATGGCCCTTTTATTTCACCTGCCTGAATCCAACGGATCGAACCACGGGCATCAAGTCAGGGCCGAGTGCCTGGCCTGGCTGTCCACCAAGCGCGCCTACAATTTCAAGCCTCGCTTAAGGTCATTTGTTCACAGTTGTTTACTTGTTGGAAACGGGAACGCATTAAGCAACAACTGCGGGCGAACCACAAACAATTGCATCAATTCGGTTCAAAATGTCAGCCCGTCGTTCCCGGCGAGCAAAGCAAGCATCTTTCAGCAAGGTTTTGCCATGTCGCGACGCGGTCTCCTGAGCTTTCTGTCTGCGCAGCCCGATCGCGAAACTCCGGAGAACCCGTCGGTACTCTTGTTCGAGAGCCGGTTTCTCAAGAGTTTTGAAGACAGCGGGCGCGGCTGGTTCTGGGCCGCCGACAGCGACGGGCGCTTGACTTATGTCTCGCCGGCGTTTGCGGACCTGGTCGCAAGCGATCGCCCATCCGCCGCCGGCCAGTCGGTGATGGGACATTCGTTCGCCGAACTTTTCGAGCCGCCCAGCGCGGATGCCACAGCGCGCCAGAAGCTTTCGTTCGTGTTGAGCCGCCAATCGAATTTCGACCGTATCACGCAGCAGACCCGCACCAACGATCGCACGCGGTGGTGGGATATTTCGGGCCGTGCGCAGTTCGGCGGTGATGGCACGTTCGAAGGTTACGTCGGCTTCGGCATCGATGTCACCGAACAATTGCAATCATCGCAATCGGCCACGCAATTGGCGCTTTACGACGCGTTGACCGGCTTGCCCAACCGCCTGAGCATGCAGCAGCGCCTGGCGGACTTGTGCGCAGTGCTGCGTAGCCCGGGACGAACTTGCACGGTCATTCTGCTCGATCTGGATCGGTTCAAGGCGGTCAATGATTCGCTCGGTCATGCAGCCGGTGACGAACTTCTGCAGCAGGTGGCGGGCCGTCTGCGCAAGATCATCGGTGATCAGGAAAAGGTGTTCCGGCTGGGCGGGGACGAATTCCAGATACTCCTGGCCGACCGCGACGACATCGACGACCTTGACCATCTCGCAGATGAAATCATCGCTACGCTGTCGCAGCCTTATTCGGTCGCGGGCAGCCGTTGCGTGATCGGCGCTTCGATCGGTATCGCGCGCGGCCCACATGACGGGGCCACCGGCGAGGAGTTGATGCGCAATGCCGATATTGCGCTCTATGCGGCCAAAGGCAATGGACGCGGGTGTTGCTGCTTTTTTGAGGAAGAACTCCACAACCTGGCCGAAGATCGCCGCGCGCTGGAAGAAGATTTGCGCGATGCGGTCGCCAAGGGTGAACTGACCGTATTTTACCAACCGGTCGTGAGCATGCAGACCAGCACCGTCACCGGGGTGGAAGCGCTGGTGCGCTGGCATCACCCTATGCGGGGTTCGATTTCGCCGGCGGTGTTCATACCGATCGCCGAAGACGCGGACCTGATCGAAAATCTCGGCGAATGGATACTGCGCAAGGCCTGCGACGAAGCCGCGGCCTGGCCCGAGAAGATCCGGGTCGCGGTGAACGTGTCGCCGATCCAGTTCGCCAATCCCGCCTTGCCCAACCTGATCGTTTCGGCACTGGCCAATTCGGGCCTGACGCCAGACCGGCTCGAACTGGAAATCACCGAAGGCGTTTTCCTGAGCGAATCCGCCGAAACCGACGCCATGTTTGCGGCCCTGAAGGGGATCGGCGTGAGGCTGGCGCTCGATGATTTCGGCACCGGTTATTCGTCGCTGGGCTACTTGCGGACCGCACCGTTCGACAAGATCAAGATCGACCAGAGCTTCGTCAAGGGCGCTACGCTGCCGGGCTCGCGCAACGGCGCGATCATCGCGGCGATCGTGGCCCTGGCCAGCGCGCTCGACATGGACACGACCGCCGAAGGCATCGAATCCGTCGACCAGCTTGATCTCATTCGCGATCTTGGTGTCAGCCACGTGCAGGGGTATGTTTATAGCAAGCCGATCCCCAACGATGCGCTCAGCCAGCAATTGGGTGATGGCACGTGGTCGATCGAGCCCGAAGGTCCGGCGCGGCAGCGCAGCGATCGCAAATCGATGTATCGCAGGGCCGGCGCGATCCTGGGGTGCTTCTATCACCCGATCCTGGTGCGCAACATGTCGGACTCGGGGGCGTTCATCGAAGGCCTGATCGAGGTCCCCGTGGGCACACAGATTATCGTGGATTTCGGGCAAGGACACTTGACGGTCGCGACCGTGCGGCGCGCCGAGCGGCGGGGATATGGCATCGAATTCGTCGATGCGCTGGTCGATGATGCCGCCGGCGGCTTTTGTACCGCGCATCGCGTCGCACCGTACGACCTTGCCAGCAATGGCGTGACCGCAGCCGCGCAGGCGAACGAATCGCGCAAACTGGATGTCGCCGAACTGCTGGGCTTCGAAGGGCTGGTCGCCAAGCTTGGATTGATCATGCACCACGCCACGGGTGGCAGCGAAGCCGCTGGCGCGGCGCATCAACGCGTTCAGGCGATGTTCGCATCGACCAACCCCATGCAGGGCCTGTCGCTGCTGAACCCGGGTTCGAACAACCGGCGCCAATTGACCGCCGAACAGTGGGAACGCCTCAAGACCGCGGTCGAGGAAAGCAGCAACCCGCAATTGAAGCATATCATCGCGCTGGTTGTATTGACCGGAGCGCGCATGCCCGAACTGCTGGCCGCGCAGTGGGACAATATCGACCTTGCGGCAAGGCTGTGGTCGATCCCGGCTTCGGCCGAGGGCGATGCGCGGCAAGTCGTGCTTCCCAGGGCGGCCGTTGCCATCATCGAACAGCTACCGCGCTTCGAGGCGTGCCGCCACATCCTGGCCAATCCCCGAACGCGCAAACCCTTCAACAGCGTGTACGGAAGCTGGGACGCGGCCCGCAAAAAGGCGGCGCTGCCTGACTTGAGCATCAACGAATTGCGCAAGAGCATCCAGAAGACCTGGTAGCGATTGCCGAACCGCGATTGGCCGGCTCGGCATTGCCGGGGGCGTCGCCGTGTCCTTGCCAATTGCCTTGCTCACCGATCGCTTGACCCGCTGCCCCGCGCGCTTTAACCGTTCGATTAAATCGAAACGGAGTGCGTGATGGCGGTGGCTTATATTGTGGATGCGGTGCGGACGGCGGGCGGCCGGCGCAATGGGCGGTTGGCGGGGGTTCATCCGGTCGATCTGGCGGCGGCCAGCCTCGATGCCATCGTCACGCGGTCGGGCATCGATCCCAAGGCGATCGAGGACGTGATCATGGGTTGCGTCAGCCAGGGTGGGCAGCAGGCCGGGCAAGTCGGGCGCAATGCGGTGCTTGCGGCGAAGACTTTGCCGGAGTCCACGCCGGCGGTAACGATCGACCGGCAGTGCGGATCGTCGCAGCAGGCGGTGCATTTTGCGGCGCAGGCGGTGATGTCGGGCGTGCAGGACGTGGTGATCGCGGCGGGCGTCGAGAGCATGACGCGGGTGCCGATGGGCTCGACCGCGATGTTCCACGCCAAGGAAGGGCTGGGCACCTACAAGTCGCCGGGGCTGGAAGAAAAGTATCCGGGCGTGATGTGGTCGCAGTTCATGGGCGCCGAGATGATCGTGCAGAAGCACGGCTTCACCAAGGACGACCTCGACCGGTTTGCGTTTGAAAGCCACCAGAAGGCGATCGCGGCAACCAAGGCCGGCGCGTTTGCGGGCGAGATCGTGCCGATTTCGATCGAGACGCCCGAGGGCATGACGATGCATACGGTGGACGAAGGCATTCGCTTCGATGCCACGCTGGAGAGCATCGCGGGCGTCAAGCTGATGAGCCCGGATGGTTCGTTGACCGCGGCCAGCTCCAGCCAGATCTGCGACGGATCGAGCGCGGCGCTGGTGGTGTCGGAAGCGGCGTTGAAGCGCTATGGGCTGACGCCGCTGGCGCGTATCCACACGCTGGTGGTGACCGCGGGCGATCCGATCATCATGCTGGAAGAACCGCTGTTCGCGACCGACAAGGCGCTGGCACGGGCGGGGTTGAAGATCGGTGACATCGATCTGTACGAGGTGAACGAGGCGTTCGCCTCGGTGCCGCTGGCGTGGTTGAAACATACGGGCGCCGATCCGAGCAAGCTCAACGTCAACGGCGGCGCGATTGCGCTGGGGCACCCGCTGGGGGCTTCGGGCACCAAGCTGATGTCGACGCTGGTCCACGCACTGCGCGCGCGCGGGCTGAAGTATGGCTTGCAGACGATGTGCGAGGGCGGCGGGGTCGCCAACGTGACGATCATCGAGGCGCTGTAAGCCAAACTAGCAACCCCCGTTCGTGCTGAGCTTGTCGAAGCACTGCTTTTCTTCGGCGACGTTGCAGAAGTGAAAGACAGTCCTTCGACAAGCTCAGGACGAACGGGTTTATTGAGGAACGGAATATGAAACTCGACAACACGGTTGCAGCAGTCGTCACCGGCGGCGCTTCGGGCCTGGGTGCGGCGACCGCGCGCGCGCTGGCGGCCAAGGGCGTGAAGGTTGCGATCTTCGACTTGCAGAAGGACAAGGGCGAGGCGCTCGCGGCCGAGATCGGCGGCACGTTCTGCGAGGTCAACGTGACCAGCGACGAAAGCGTGGACGCAGGCTTCGCCAAGGCGCGCGCGGCGCACGGGCAGGAACGGGTGCTGGTCAATTGCGCCGGCGTTGGCAACGCGGTCAAGACCGTCGGCCGCAGCAAGGAAGACGGTGCGATCCGGCATTTTCCGCTCGATGCTTTCAATTTCGTCATCCAGATCAACCTGGTCGGCACGTTCCGCTGCATCGCCAAGTCGGCGGCGGGGATGCTGACGATCGATCCGCAGGGGGATGGTGACCGCGGGGTGATCGTCAACACTGCCAGCGTGGCGGCCGAGGACGGGCAGATCGGCCAGGCGGCTTATTCGGCGTCGAAGGGCGGGGTGGTCGGCATGACGCTGCCGATCGCGCGCGACCTGATGAACGAGGCCATCCGCGTCAACACGATCCTGCCCGGCATCTTCGAAACGCCGCTGCTGATGGGCTTGCCGGAACCCGCGCGCATCTCGCTCGGCCAGCAGGTGCCGCACCCCAAGCGACTGGGCCAGCCCGCCGAATATGCCGCGCTGGCGATGTGCATGATCGAGAACGGCTATTTCAACGGCGAGGACGTGCGGCTGGATGGCGCGATCCGCATGGCACCCAGGTAAGTCCCGGGTCGATGGGGGAATACACGCAGATCCGCTACGAGGTGAGCGAGGGCATTGCCACGCTCACGCTCGATCGGCCGGCGAAGATGAACGCGTTCACCAACGTGATGATGGACGAGTTGATCGACGCGTTCGATCGCACCGATGCCGATGACGCGGTGCGCGCGGTGATCGTCACCGGGGCGGGGGATCGCGCGTTCTGCGCGGGCGCCGATCTCACCCCGGCCGACGGGCGCGTGTTCGCCTCGTCCGAAGTGGTGAGCGATTTGTCCGATCCCGCCGTGCGCGATGGCGGCGGCAAGCTGACCTTGCGCATCTATCAATCGAAAAAGCCGGTGATCGGCGCGATCAACGGGGCGGCGGTCGGCATCGGCGTGACCATGCAGTTGCCGATGGACATCCGCCTGGCGTCCACCAGTGCGCGCTTCGGGTTCGTGTTCGCGCGGCGCGGAATCGTGCCCGAGGCGGCCTCGTCGTGGTTCCTGCCGCGCATTGTCGGGCTGCCGCAAGCGCTCGAATGGTGCATGACCGGGCGGATCTTCGGCGCCGAGGAAGCGCTCAAGGGCGGTCTGGTGCGCTCGCTCCATGCGCCTGATGCGCTGATGGATGCGGCGCGCGGGCTGGCGCGCGAGATTGCCGACAACACCAGCGCGGTGTCGGTGGCGATGACCCGCGCGATGCTGTGGCGCCTGTCGGCGACCGAGCATCCGATGATGGCGCACCGGATCGACAGCCGCTCGATCTATCGCCTGTCCAAAGGCAAGGACGCAGCCGAGGGCGTGCAGAGCTTCCTGGAGAAGCGGCCACCGGTCTATCCGGGCAAGGTTTCGGCGGACATGCCCGACTTTTATCCCTGGTGGGACGAGCCAGGCTACGAATGAGCGAACCCGCAGCTCCCTTCGCATCGTCGACCGTCCCGCTGCCCGGTGAAGCCGCCGGCGCGCGTGCGCTGCTGCTCGAAACCGCATCCGCGATCATGCGCGAGGGCGACCAGGTCGATATCTCGCTGTCCGAACTGAGCTTGCGGTCGGGGCTCAATTCGGCGTTGGTGAAGTACTATTTCGGCAACAAGGCCGGGCTGCTGACGGCGCTGCTCGATCGCGACATGGAGGCGATCGTCAAGACCGTCGACGCGCTGGTCGAAAAGGGCGGGATGGACCCCGAGGCGAAGCTGCGGCTGCACATCTCGAAGGTGGTCGATACCTATTACGCCTTTCCTTATCTCAATCGGCTGCTGATGCGGCTGGTGCGCGAGAGCGACGATGCCGAGGCCAAGCGCATCGCCGCGCGCTACCTGACGCCGCTTTACCACGCCTATGACCTGTTGATCGGCGAAGGCATGCGCGCGGGCGTGTTCCGCCAGATCGACCCGCAATTGTTCTATTTCACGCTGACCGGCGCGTGCGACCGGTTCTTTTCGGCGCGGCTGGTGCTGCGGCATTGCTTCGACCAGGACACGCTGACTGACGAATTGCGCGACCGCTATCGTGAGCACACCATCGATATCATCATGGCCGGAATTCTGGCCAGAAAACCGTAGCGTCGATCGATCGTTGTCCGCTGGCTTGCCGATGTGAAATATTGCGACGGAAACTGCGGCAACGTTGCAACAATCGATAACAAACTGACACTGATGGGCTTGCCTTGACGCTTCGTTTCATGGGAAACGAAACCCATGCCCGGGACCACAACACGCCTCGCCGACTTCCTGCCTTATCGTCTGGCGATCACGTCCAACGCTGTCAGCGGGGTAATCGCGAGTGAATATGGCGATCGCTTCGGTTTGCGCGTGCCCGAATGGCGCGTGATGGCCGTGCTCGGCGATGCCGGGCGCTTGACCCAGCGCCAGCTTGTACGCGCCACGTTGATGGACAAGGTGGCGGTCAACCGCGCGTGCAAGCAGCTTGAAGAACGCGGGATGCTGGCGCGCTCGCCCAATGCGGCCGACGGGCGCTCGCACCATCTCGCGCTGACCGACGACGGCGTGTCGATCCATGCGCAGATCTGGCCGCAGGCGTTCGATACCACCGAACGGATCTTTTCCTGCCTGAGCGAAGCGGAGCGCGAGATGCTGCGTCGCACGCTCGACAAGGTGTTCGAAGCGGTGGCGGATCGCGAAGCCAGGCAATCCGAGAACGACGAAGCCTGATACCAGCCTGTGGAAACGAGATCGGCCGACCCGTCGCCGGGCCGGCCTTCTCCTCGTCCCGAGCTGGTTTTACCTGAATTCCTAAACCTTGCGGTGCAGGAAGTTGTCCGAGATCGAACAGGCTGCCGGCCCCAGGATCACCACGAACAGCGTCGGCAGGATGAACAGGATCAGCGGTATGGTCATGATCGCGGGCAGGCGTGCGGCCTTTTCTTCGGCGCGCATCATGCGTTCGTTGCGGAATTCGGCCGAGAGCACGCGCAGCGCCGAGGCGAGCGGGGTGCCGTATCGTTCGGTCTGGATCATGGTGGTGACCACGCCCTTCACCGATTCCAGGTTCACGCGGTAAGCCAGGTTCTCGAAAGCCATGCGGCGTTCGGTCAGGAACGACAGCTCGATCGCGGTGAGCTGGAATTCGTCGCCCAGTTCGGGGTAGGCGCGGCCCAGTTCGCGGGCGACGCGGCCGAAGGCGGCGTCGACGGTCAGGCCGGCTTCGGCGCAGATCACCAGCAGGTCGAGCGCGTCGGGCAGGCCCTTGCGGACTTCCTTGGTGCGCTTGCCGACCAGGTTGCCCAGCCACAAGTCGGGACCCTTGTAACCCAGGATGACCATCGCTGCGAAGCCCATGAAGCGCTTGAAGCTGCCCCATTCGGGGAAGTAGTTGATCAGGTAGATCATCGTGGCAGCCGCGGTGCCGAGCACGATCGGCCCCACGAGGCGGCCGAGCACGATGGCCACCGCGTATTCCTTCTTGCGGATGCCGGCTTGCGCCAGCTTGCGCGTGATGTCGGCAAGCTGGCTGTCCTGGAGCACGCTCAACTTTGACAGGAAGTCGCGGATGTTGTCGGTGGTCTGGTTCTTGCGGACCAGCGAGACGCGCTTCTTGGCCGAATTGACGATGCCGGCCTTGAGCTGCTCGCGCCGTTCGTTGAGCGCCTTGACGCGCTTGGCCATGGGGTCGCGGATCGTGACCGCGGCGTAGACCGCCATCATCGAGGCCAGCGCCGCGACGAACACCAGGATCGTGCCGACCCAGATGACGTCGAAGCCGAGGAGCATGGGATGGGGAGCGGGGTTCATGATGGATGTGTCCTCGCGCTCAGATTTCGAAGTTGATCATCTTGGCCATGATGAATCCACCCAGCGCCAGCCAGATGAAGGCACCGATGCCCATGCCGATCAGGCGCTCGTCGATGAAGAACTTGCCCATGTAGGTCGGGTTGATCGAATAGATCAGCGCGAACACGATGAACGGCAGCGATCCGATAATGTAGGCCGAAGCCTTCGATTCCGAACTCATTGCCTTGATCTTGAGCTTCATCTGTGACCGCTTGCGCAACACGTCACCCAGGTTGGCGAGCGTTTCGGCCAGGTTGCCGCCGGTCTCGCGCTGGATGGCGAGCGTGATGCAGAAGAAGTTGAATTCGGCGATGCCCATCCGGTTGGCGGTGTCCTGCAGCGCTTCTTCCATCGTCTTGCCGATGCGGATGCGTTCGGTGACGAGCTTGAATTCCTCGCCCACCGGGCCCGGCAGTTCGGTCGAGATGATGCCCAGCGTTTCGGTGACGGGCAGGCCCGAGCGCAAGCCCCGGACCATGAGATCGAGCGCGTCGGGGAAGCGGATGATGAACTTGTTGAGCCGCGAATTGATCGTGCGTCCCACCCACATGTGCGGAACGAACGCACCGACCATCAGCCCGGCGCCCATGGCCAGCAGCGGCGCGCCCAGCTTCAGGAATACCAGCATCGTCACCACGATGCCGATCCCGAGCGAGGTGTAGAGGTATTGCGAAACGGTCCAGGTCTTGCCGGTGCGTTTCAGCCGCACTTCGAGAGCGGCGATCCGGCCTTCTGACCCGGCCACCTTGTAGGCAGTCGGTTTGCGGGCGGCGACCGATTTGCGATACTGCGCCTCGACCTTGTCCTTGTCGTTCTGCGAGTGGCGGAAGCGCACGGCCTGCAACCGGCGCGCGCTTTCCTTGGTTACCGACGGTCCGGTCATCGCCGAATAGCCGAGCACGAGCGTGATCATCACACCCACTGCCAACAGCAGGATCTGCACGATAGTCATGGACCTGTCCGCTCCTTTCTCACGTTACCGAGGCCATCCCAAAACGCGCGATCACGCGTTTTCGGCGGCTTTGGTCTTGGCCTTGGTCGACAGCAGCGTCTTGAGATCGATCTTCCCGAGCAGCGACTTCTTCTTGTCTGCCCCCACTTCGGGCACGACTGCGCCGCTGTCGTCGATCGCACCGATCACCGCTTCGCCGATCTCGCGGATCGCAACCGCCGCCTTGGTCGAGCGGTTGGCGGCGATGAAGGTCTGGCCCAGCTTGGCGGCATTGGACGCAGCCTTGACATCGAACGGTACGATGTAATTGATCTTGCGTTCGATCGAGGCTTCGAAATCGGCCTTGCTGATCTCGCTCACGCCCGCGTGGACCTTGTTGGCCACCACGATCGTGCGCGCCTGCGACGCGTTGGACTTGAGCCATGACAGCAGACGGATCGCATCGCGTGCGCCGGCCAGCGTCAGTTCTGTCGTCACCACCACCACATTGATGTCGTTGATCAGGTGGGGAAAGTTGATCAGCATGTTGCGCGGCAGATCGACCACCGTCATCTCGAAAGCCTGGCGGAATTCTTCCTGCAACTGGATGAAGGCGGCGCCATCGGTCATCAGCGGGGCGCTGATCGGCGCTTCGGCCGAAAGGATCGCCAGGTTCTCGTTGGCGCGGATCATGGCGCGTTCGATGAACAGGCCGTCGATGCGGCTGGGGTTGTCGATCGCGTCGGTCAATCCGCGGCCAGGTTCCAGATCGAGCGCCAGCGCGCCGGTGCCGAAGTGGATGTCGAGATCGAACAGCGCGGTCGGCAACGACTTGTCGCTGCTGAACATCCACGCCAGCGAAGTCGCCAGCGTCGATGCGCCGGCGCCGCCGCGCGTGCCGACAACCGCCACGCTGACATGGCGCTTGGCGACATGCGAATCATGGCCGTGGCCGCGCGGCGCGGTGAAGATCGCCTGCGCCTGGACCAGCGTATCGCGCACCACGTTGGGCGAAAGTGGCTTGAGCAGGTAATCGTGGATGCCCGATCCGAGCAGATCACGATAGAGCCGCACGTCGTTGACCTGGCCAACCGCGATCACCACGGTCCCGGGTTCGCAGACTTCGGCCAGCGCGTTGATATCGTTGATCGGATCGCCGCTTTCCGACAGATCAACCATCAGGATGTTGGGGCTGGCCGAGATTGACAGGGATTGGACCGCATTGCGCAGCCCGCCCTTGTTGCACTTCTCGGGCTGCCAGCCCATTTCGATCACGACCGGGCGCAGCACGTCAAGCGCAGCGTCGTCGCAGATATAGGCCGCAAATGCATCGCGGCTGCCTTGCACGGCTGGTTTCCAAGGAGCATTCATGTTCTTACTTCCCACCCTGCGACGATTGTTCCTTCAGGCCTTTTTCGCCCGACGGAGGGGTTGAGCGGTAGCTGTCGATAGCCTTGGTACTGCTCATGACGACCGTCGAACCATCGCTGCTCACGCCGTGCACAAGGTGCGACGGATCGGCGACCATCGCGGCCATGTTCGAATTGACTGCGCAGCCATAGTTGGCGTTGGTCCCGTTACCCAGATTGGTGTCCGAATTGTTCGACCAGTCGGGGCAACCGGGAACCATGGCGGATGACCGGGTCACGATCACACGCACCGTGCCGGGGCTAAGGTCGCCCGGGGTAACCGGAGCATCGCCGCCAACCAGCATGCCATAACGGCCGGCAACGGCTTCGACGGCGCTGCGGGTGGCCGGGCTTTTCATCGGGTC
>NZ_JANXWG010000078.1 GCF_025351285.1 Novosphingobium sp. | reverse complement strand
GACGGTCAACGCGAAGACCATTGCGCAGCTCGATACCGCACAGGCGGGCAGCGATGTCGCGATCACTGCCGATGCAATCTCGGTGGGCACGCTCATCGCCGGTGGCAACGCGACGCTCACCGCGCGGAACGGCCCGCTGCTGCTCGTTTCGGGCACCGTGACCGGCAGCGCAACGCTGACCAAGAACGGCACTAGTTCCGCCGACGAGTTGCGCGTGGGCAGCCTCCTTGCCGGCAGCGGCCTCCGAGCCGGTAGCGCAACGCTCACCAGTTCGACCGCAATCCGCGCCTCGACGATCACCACCACCAGCGGCGCGCTCACCGTCAATGCCACAACCGATATCAGCGGATTCCCGACCGGCGCCGAAGGCGCGCTGCCCCTCGTCACGACGGGCACTGTGCTCAACGCGAACTACGCCGCGCCCGACCTGACCGCGGCGACCACGCTGCAAGTGACAGCAATCGGCGGAGCGCAGTTGGGTACGCTGTCCGGCACCAATGTGTCGGTCCAGGCCGCCGCGTTGACCGTGCAGAGCGCCAATGCCACCGGCACGCTGGCGCTAACCGCAACCAAGGGCACGCTTTATCTCGGCGATGCAACCGTCACCGGCAATGCCACGCTGATCAAGCAGCAGACCGACCCAGTCGCAGCCCTCGCCAGCGCTGCCGGCAACGAATTGCGGCTGGGCGGCACGCTCACCGCCGGCAGCGCTACGCTGACCAGCGCAACCGGGATCAGCGCCAATACGGTCGCCACGACCGGGCTGACCGCGATCACCGCCACCGGCGGCGTCCTTTACGGCACGGTAAACTACAACACGGTCAAAGCCGCCAAGCTGACCGTGCGCGCGGATAGCACCGTCACCGGAACGACTACCAACACCGGCAACGCCACGATTGCCGCTGATGCTGCCAGCACCGATATCGTCAGCAAGCTCGGCGCAATCCAGCTCGGCACGGTCACGACGACCGGCACCGGCCAGGGCATCACGCTCAACGCAGGCACCGACGTAAGCGGGATCGGAACTCCGACGACAGCCGCCCTTTCCGCCACCGGTTCGGTTGCGATAACCAGCGGCGGCGCCACCCGACTTGCCAGCGTCACCACCAGCGGCACCGGCAACATCACCGTGAGCGCGGGCATGGCCGCCAGCAATGGCGCAATCGCGATCGGCACCGTCAACGCCGCCGGCGGCGTGATCCTCGATGCACTCGCCAACCAGGCCGGGGGCGGCGCGATCGATCTGGGCACCGTTACGGCGGCCGGATCGATCACGATCTCGAACGTCCTGCGCGATTCGGGCGCGGGCCAGGGCTCGATCACGATCGGTTCGGCCAAAAGTACCGGCGGCGACCTGGTGGTCGATTCTGCGCGCGACCTGAACTTCACGACTTTGCTGATGGCAAATGCGACCGTCGCGGCGCGTGCGCGCGGTGTGTTGACAGGCGCCAGCGCTGTGGGCGGCGAAGATGTCGCGATGAGCGCTGCATCGATCTCGCTAGACAACGCGACCGCCGGCGACGACGTGGCTCTCACCGCCACCAGCGGCGCACTGTCGCTCGGCACGGCGAAAACGACCGGCGCGGGTGCCAACACCCGCGTTGTGGCGTTCACCAACCGCAACCAGATCCTGTTCCCCGCGCCCGACACATTGGCCGGCGGCAGCATCGATTTGAAATCCGGCACCGCGCTGGCAGTCAGCGGCGCATTGAGTGCGACGGGATCGATCTCCGCCACCAGCACCGGTTCGACCGCGACGCTTGGCAACGCAGTAACCGCGGGCAGAGACTACACCGTCAGCGCCGCCGGCAACGTGATGTTGGGAGGGGCTTCGGCCACCAGCCAGTCGGCCAAGGGTGCCGTTCGCGTGACCTCGACCGGCGGTTCGATCGGCCAGGGCGCCGGCGCGCTGACGCTCACCAGCAACAGCGACGGGGTTGGAACCGAAGCCCTGACCTTGAGCGCCGCCACGGGCATCGCGCTCGACACCATGCCCGGTACCGGCATCAGCATGGTGTCGGGCGGCACCGCATTGCGCGAATCGGCGATCGTCGCATCGACCACTGCGGGCGGAATCGCGCTCGGCACGGTCAGCGGCGCCAGCCTTGCCGCCACCAGCGCCGCCGGCTTCACGGCCAGCGGCCCGATCACCGTGGGCAGTGGCACGATCGCCGATCCCGACGTGATGAACGGCCCCTCGACGTTGTCCATCAACGCAGGCAGCGGCGCGATCACCACGCAAGCAATCACCGTCGCGGGCAGCGACCACGATGCCCGACTGCGGACCGACGGCGCGATCAAAACCGGCGCGATCAGCGTGGCGCGATCGCTTTTTGTGACCGGCGCATTTTCGTTCGAAGCGCCCTCGTTGACCACAACAAGTGGCTCCGCCACGATCGTTGCCGGATCGCCCACAACCATCGCCAATGCGTTTACGATCAGCGGCCAGACCAACGTGGCTACCGACTTCACGGTCTCGGCGGGCAACGGTGCGATCCTGCTGGGAACCGTGACGACCGATTCCAAACTGAACCTGGGCGGTGGCTCGGTCACGGTGACGGGCAGCGCAAGCTCGGGCAACACGGTTGCCAGCGGCACGACCACGACGATCCAGGCAAGCGGCGCGGTGAATTTCACCGCACCGCAAACGCCCGGAACCCCGCTGAGCGAGGTTTCGAGATCTCGCGGCGCCACTCTCATCCTGGCGGACACGCTGACCGCGACCGGCGCGGTCGACGCGGATACTGCGATCACCGTCAACACCAAGGGAGCGACCGATGTCGGTTCGACCGCAGCAGGAACTGCGCTGTCGCTGACCGGTAATGGGATCACGGTCCGCGGATTGGCGATGTCGGGCACCACGACCACGCTCAACGGTGGCGCAATCAGCCTGGGTTCGGCCATTGCAAAAAGCACGTTCACCGCCACCGGTTCGGCGCTGACGGTGACCGGCGCGCTGGCCTCGGGGCCCGCGCCCGCTGAGGGCAGTCCGCCGGTCTCGGGCAACACCACTACGATCAACACCACCGGCGCCACCACGCTCGGCTCGGCGCTGTCGCACGGGGCGACGCAGATCACCGCGGGATCGCTTACCGTAACCGGGGCGCTGGCGTCGGATACCGCGATCACCTCGTTCACCAGCGGCGCGACCATGCTCGGATCGACCAGCGCGGGTACGTCGCTCGCGCTGACCGGTGACACCGTCTCGATTGGCGGTACAGCCACGGCAAACTCTTCGTCGCTGACGCTGACGGGCAATGCGATCACCGTGGGCGGCGCGGCCAGTTCGCGGACCACGTCCACGCTGACCGGCGGCACGATCAAGCTGGCTTCGATCACCGCCGGTACTACGCTGACCGCCAGCGGCAGCGCGATCACCGTGACGGGCGCGGCCAATTCGGGTGCGCCCGACGACACCGACACCTCCACGACTTTGACCTCAACGGGTGCGATCAGCCTCGGTTCGACGCAATCGGCCGGTGCCACAAAGATCAACGCTGGTAGCTTGACCGTGGTCGGCGCTCTTAACGCCGATACTTCGATCATCGTTCGCAGTGCGGACACGATTTCGTTGGGGTCGACCACGGCGACGAAAGCCACACTCGATCTTGGCGGCAAGTCGATCAATGTCACGGGTGCGGCCACTTCGGGCACATCGACCACGCTCAATGGCACCACGATCAGCCTGGGCTCGGTCATGGCCGGCAGCACGCTGACCACCACGGGTGGCACGCTCACCGTGGCAGGCGCGGCCATGTCTGGCGCAACCGGCGCCACGGGCACGACCACCATGATCACCGCGCAAGGCGCGGTCAGCCTCGGCTCTTCGCTCTCGCGCGGCGCGACGCTGATCAACGCCGGATCGCTGGCAGTGGCCGGCGCGCTCAATTCCGATAGCGCAATCACCGGGTTCACTTCGGGCGCGACCATGCTCGGATCGACCAGCGCGGGTACATCGCTCGCGCTGACCGGTGACACCGTCTCGATTGGCGGTACAGCCACGGCAAACTCTTCGTCGCTGACGCTGACGGGCAATGCGATCACCGTGGGCGGCGCGGCCACATCGGGCACGTCCGCAACGTTGACGGGTGGCACGATCGCGCTCGGTTCGGTGATGGCGGGCACTACACTGACGGCAAACGGATCGTCGATTTCCGTAACGGGCGCGGCAACATCCGGCGCGCTCGGGGCCAGCGGCACCACCACGGCGCTTACGGCGACTGGCGCCATCAGCCTGGGTTCATCGAACTCACGTGGAGCCACGCAAATCAGCGCGGCTTCGCTGGCGGTAACCGGCGGGCTCAATGCGGATACAGCGATCACCAGCACGACCAGCGGGGCAACGACGCTCGGTTCGACCAAGGCGGTAACATCGCTGACGCTGACTGCCAGCCCGCTGACCGTCAATGGCCTCGCGCAATCGGGCACGGCGACAACGCTTGCTGGCGGCGCGGTCGCGCTCGGCGCGGCAACTGCGGGTACGACCTTTACCGCGGTCAACGCAACGAACCTGACGGTCACGGGCGCGCTGACTTCGGGCACTGTTCCGGCAACAGGCACGACGACCTTGATCAAGGCGTTGGGGGTGGTCACCCTGGGTTCAGCGCTGTCGCATGGTGCAACGGACATCAAGGCCGGCGCGCTTACCGTGACAGGTGCGCTGGCCTCGGATACCGCGATCAAGACGACTACCGGTGGCGCGACCAGCCTTGGATCGTCTTCGTCGCTGGGCGCGACCCAGATCGATGCGGGATCACTGATGGTGACTGGAGCGCTTATCGCCGGCACCTCGATCACCAGCACCACTGGCGGCGCCACCACGCTCGGCTCGACCAGCGCAGGCACAACTCTGACGCTGACCGCGGGCACGATGACCACAGGCCCGCTGACCGTGAACGGCAGCGCGCAATCTGGCGGGGCGATGGCGCTTGCTGGCAGCGCGATCACGGTCAGCGGCCCGACGACGGCGGGCACCACGCTTGCGGCCACGACAGCCACAGGCGATCTTACGCTGGTTGGCGCGACGAACGCAGCCGGCGCGGTGACGCTCGACGTCAGGGGTGTGGCCAAGCTCAACGCCGTGACCACGCCGGCCGCCGTCACGCTGACGGCGAGCGATGCCGTGCTCGGCGGCACGATCGGCGCCTCGATAATCACCATCAACGATCGCAGCACGGCCGACAATCCGCTGCAACTGGGGGACAATATCGCGGTCCCCGGCGGCTTCGCGTTAATCAGCTCCGAGGTCAACTTGCTCGCAGCACCAAGTGTGGTGTTCAACGCCGGGACCGTTTCGGGGCCAAGGCTACAGAACGTCGCAATCGGTGACCTGCCGATCACAAACACAACGATTACCAGTCTGGTTGTCAACGCGCTGCAGCGCATCGACATCACTGGCGCACTCAGTTCGGCTTCGACGAAGCTGACCGCGCTGCGGCTTGGCGGAGTGGCATCGAGTTCGACGACCACGCCGGCCAGCCAATTGGCAACGGTCTTGCGGATTGCTGCAAAGGCCGATGGTTCGGGCGGCAAGATCAACCTCGCCAATGTTGTACTCGATCTCCAGGCGACTACGATCGGTGCGGGCCAGGATGCTGGCTTCCTCGATGTGCTGGGCGTGAAGCCGGGTAGCAATCAGACACTGTCAGCCAGGACCGCAGTCAACAGCGCGGCCAGCTCACTTTACAATGCGAACAGCACGTTTACGCCGGGCGGCACCGCCTATGTCCAGACGCCGACGGCGCCAGTTCTGATCGCCGCGCGCATGGTCAATATGACTTACAGCAACTTTGCACTCGTGCAGAACACAGCGCCGAGCGGATCGTTCGGCGGCGTGATGATCGGCACGGCTACCCCGATTGCCTTGCAACTGGTTGGCAGCGGCGGCGTTGCCGGGCCATTCGAGATGTTCGGATCGATCAACGGCAACAACGACACCTCAGCCGCTCTGGCTGCGCCGACGATTACCCCGATCTCGATCGATCGGACGACAGCGCGGTTCAATGGCTGCCTGATCGGTTCGGGCGCTGGCTGCCTCAACACCCAGATCACTACACCTTCGCTCGATGCGATCGATCAATCGCGGACCGGGTTGGTGCTGCCCAATCCCGATTTCAAGCTGCCGTTCAACCCGCTCGTGGGCACCAACAACGATTCGCTGTTCGGTGACGTGGGCAGCATCGGGCTCGGCGACTTGCCGATCGCGGCGATCGATTGCCCCGAGGGTGACAAGAGCTGCGGCCCGCCGAAAACGAGCGGCGCGCCGATCGAAAAGCCGGAAGGTAAGAAGTGATGCGCGTAGGCCCCACCATATCCTCGCTCAAGCCGCGCACCTGGCGCCTGCGGGGGCGAAATGCCCTCCTTGCCTCGCTGTCGGGCGCGGCGCTGCTTGCCGCTCCGGCGCCGGCGCAAGCGCGGGCGGTCGACTTGCCCGACAGCCTCGAATTGGGGCGTGACGGCAACGGCGATCCCTGCACCGCCACGCGCTTCTATCGCGATTCGACGGTGCCGGACGATTTTGCCGTGCGCTATTCGGTCACCTGCCGTGGCGCCGCCGAAAGCCGGTTCCTGGGGATCGCGCGCGCGATCCAGCTTTCGGACGCTGCCAAGCTAGATGCCGTGCTCGATTGCAGCGCGGCAAGCGAAACCGCGCTTCCGGGCTTCGGTCTGGCGCGCAGCCGGCAATGCTACGACAAGCAACTTGGAACCAAAACCGTCGAAACACGCGTTCAAGCGCGCGGTCGGCTGTTTGCGGTCAGCATCGTTCCGGCGGCGCAAGGACCGGGCGAAGAACTGATGCGCATAATCGCGCGCGTATCCAAGCCCAATGCCGACCGCGGACGCAAGGTCGAACCGGTCGTTCAGATCAAGGGACTGGCGGATGCTCCAGCGGGCGCGGCTTCGGCCATGGCTTCGGCAGCCGACGCGCGCGTTGCGCTCGATCAGGGCCTGCGCTTCATCCGTACCGGGCTCTACACCGAATCCTCGCGCGTGCTGAACAATGCGCTAAGCCGCCTATCGACCGACACGCCCGTCGAAACGCGGATCGAACTGCTGATGGCGGTTGGCCTGGCGGATTCGAACTTGCGTTATTTTGCTTCGGCGAAGTCGGATTTCGAGCAGGCAAAAGCTCTGCTGATAGGCAATACCGGATTGCCGGCAGCCGGATCACTGACGCGCAAGCTGCGCGCTTACGTAGCGCTCGACCAGCTTAACCAACGGCAATTCAGCCAGGTCTCGACAGCATCGCTGGCCGCGGCAAGCGATCCCACGTCTGCCGACCCTCTGATGGATCCAGCCACGCTGCGCGCGCTCAACCAAAGCGCGGCGGGTGCCGGCAACGCGACCGATTCCGTCGTCAACAGCCCCGATATCGCAGCGCTCGATCAATTGTTGATCGATACGCAGGCGTCCTGGGCACGCAGCGTCGCATTGTTGGGCGAAAACAAGCCCGAGGAGGCGCGCGCCGCGCTGCAGGCCGCAGACCAATCGCTTGCCGCATTGCGCGCGCAGCGGATCGACCCGAGCGCGTTCGTCTACATCGATTCGCGGATCGAGCGGCAGCGCTACAAACTGCTGCTGCGCGAGGGCAAGCGCGACGAGGCCATTGCCGCGCTAGACAAGGCCATCGCCATCCTCAAGCAGGCCGAAAGCAGCGGCACGGTGGGGCCGACGCTGGCGCAGGCGCAGATCGAACGCGCCGATGCCGCAGCCCGCGCGGGTGCGCCACGCGCGGCGGTGCTGATACAGTTCAACGCCGCAGTAGACACGCTGATTGCCGCCGATGCTTCGGCGATCGAGCTGCCGCCGGCGATCGAGGATTATCTCGACCTGCTGGTTGCGGATGCCCGTACCAACCCGACAGGCTCATCGCCTGCCCGGTTCTTCCGCGCGCTGCAGGCCGTGGGCGATCCGGCGATCGCGCGCAGCTTTGCGCAATTGCGCTCGTCCGTTACCGCCGACCCCAAGATGGCCGCGAAGATCAAGGACAAGCTGGATTACGAGCGCGAGATCAACCGCTTGTCCAACCAGATCAACACGGGTTCCGATTCCGCATCGGCCAAATCGTTCGAAGCACAACGGTCGGAACTGGAGAACAAGCTGCTTGCGGTTCGCAACGAATTGCAAGCGAACAATGCGTACAATGCGGTCGATGATACGCCCGCAACCATCGAAGATGTACAGAAGGTGCTCCGGCCGGGCGAGGCGTATTACAAGCTTTCGGGCGTGCGCCGTTTCGCCTTCGGCATCCTGATCGACACCAATGGCGCGCAGATCTTCCGCGTCGCGCAGCCGCTGGCCACGCTCAAGTCGTTGTCGGCAAAGCTTCGCTCGACAATCGATGGCGACGGTACAAGCGCGAACCTGCCGGCATTCGGAGTTGGGCCGGCGTCTGCTCTTTTTCAGTTGATCACGGGGCCGGTCGGGGATCGCATGCTGGCGGCGAATGCGCTGATCGTCGATGGCTCGGGCCCGCTCGAAGAACTGCCGATCGGTGTGCTCGTCACCAACAAGGACAGCGTCACGCGCTATATCCAGTCGCTCAAGACCGCGCCGGGTGAGCGTTACAGCAAGGTCGACTTCCTCGCGCGCAGGCTTTCGATTTCGAACGCACTGTCACCGCGTTCGCTCATCGTCTCGCGGCATTCGGTCGAATCGGCAGCGCCTTATCCGTTCATCGGATTTGCCGAGCACGCGCCGGTGCCGACCGATGTGGTGATTGGCGACAAGTTCGTGTCGATCGGCAATGGTTGCAGCGTCGATATCGAGGCGATCGCCGCCAGTCTTCGTTCAACCAACCCGATCCCCGCGCGAGAGCTTGATGAGGCCACCGATGCGCTCGGCGTCAAGGATGCGCCCAAGCTGACCAGGCTCGATTTCACCGACACTGCGATCAAGGCGCGTACCGATCTCTACAAATTCCAGGTGCTGCATTTCGCCACGCACGGGGTGAACGAGGGTGTCTACGGTTGCGACGGTCGTTCGCCGCCAGGGCTGGTCACCTCGCTCGGTGGCAAGGGATCGGTGGCGTTGCTGTCGTTCGACGATATATCCAGGCTCAAGCTCGATGCCAACCTGGTGGTGCTCTCGGCTTGCGAAACAGCCAGCAAGATCGGCGAAGCATCCAATCTTGCAGCCGGACAGGGCCGCGAAGGCGGGAGTAACAACGCTTCGCTCGAAGGTCTGGTTCGCGCGGTGCTCACGGCCAATGCGCGCGCGGTGCTGGCCACGTACTGGCCGATCTCGAACGCTGGCGAGAGCGAACAGTTGATCTCGGCGTTCTATGGCGCGGCGCGCCAGGGCACGATCGGCGATGCGCTCAAGACCGCGCAAGCCGAACTGATCGCCAACCCTGACAGCTCGCATCCCTATTTCTGGGGCGCGTTCTTCTTGGTGGGCGATGCGCAGAAGCCTTTGCTGACTGGTGCTGCGCGGGCGCAAATGGTGCAAAAGTCGGATGCTCCCAGCACCGCTCCGGCTGGCAAGCAGGCGGTGAGGTAGGCAGGTAACGCGGTTGGCAGGCAACACGGTATTCAGGTAACAGGGGCGCCGATCGGCTTCGGTCGGGCCAGCCAGGGCGGGAGACGGATCGGGATGGCCAAGGCCGAGGCCAAAGCCGAGGGGGGTGGTGCTACTTCTGCCAGTTCGGGCAGATCCGCAGCCATGCGACCGATCGGCGCGATGTGGGGGTGGCTGGCGCTGGTCGTCGGCATCGCCGCTGGTGCAAGCTGGGTCCCCGCAGCCCTGAAATTGAGCGCGCGGCTCCCGGCGGCCGATCCCGGGCCGGCAACCAGCTTGTTCAATTTGCTGGTGTTCGGTCCGTTGATCGCAATCGGGGTGGTGCTGGGCCTGCTGTCACGCCAACCGGTACTCCGGGCAGGTGCCCGGCCGCTACTTTGGACATTGGCTGGCCTGGCATGTGGGGCCATTGCCATCCTTTCGACCACCGGTTTCGCGTGGCTGAGCGGGGGCTTGCGCCCCGCGCTCCAGCCGGCGGCCTCTGTTCCGGGACTGATCGCGCTCGGCGTTGCGCTGACACTGTTACAGTCTGGCGCAGAAGAAGTGCTGTTCCGCGGGTGGCTGCAGCCTGCGCTGACCATGCGAATCGGTGTCCCGGGTGGTGTGCTGGCATCCGCTGTGGTCTTTGCCGGGTTCCACGCGATTTCGGCCATTCCTTCGTGGATCTCGGTTGTCAATCTCGTGCTTGGCGGGTTGTGGTTCGGCTTGCTTGCACTGCGCAGCGGGGGAATTCTGGCACCCCTGGCCGCGCATTTTGCTTACAACGTGATCGAGGATTGCGGGCTCGGGCTGGTACCGAATGGCGGCCCCAACGGGAATGAATGGGTGGGTCCGCTCGGCGCGCTCCACGATCTTGACCTGGTCGGCTCGCCGCTTTGGGGAGGTGGACCCGAAGGTCTCAACGCCAGCCTCGGCTTGACCGCGGCGTTGGTCGCGATGATCCTGCCCTTGCTGGCACCGCCGGTTCGACATCCGGTCCCTGTTGTGATGCGTGGCCCCTTGCCGAGCCATCGGCTGATTTGATGCGCCTTATGCGAACGGTGCTGTGCCGTGACCTTCAGAGTGCTGGGGCGTGCGCGTGGTCTGCTGCCACCGCCGTAGCCAAATCTGAAACGGCACGCGAATCAACCGTGACATTCGGCCGGCGCATCGCCCAGGCACCACCCGCTGCCACAACGAGTATCAGTCCAGACACCAGCCACAGCCTGAGCGCCGCCACTGTGGCCAACGGAAATTCGTCACACGGCGGTTTCATGGCAAATGGCGCAGCGACTTCGGGTGCATCGATCTGGGTTCGAGGCCAGCTTCCGGGCCAGCTCCCGGGCCAGGCTTCAAGTTCGATCGAATTGTCATCTACCGCCCCCATCCACCTTTCACAACACCGGCCCGCCTTTGCGCAATCTGCCGTGCGATCGCGCACATGCAGGCCAGTGTTGTGAACCTATAACCCGGCTTTGAGAAGTCATGAAGCTGTGCTTTAAGAGCTGGGTTCGCGTGCGGGGGATGCGCATGTCAATCAATTCACGCATGTTTCGCGACCGCCCGATTGCAAGCCTTCGGGCCGCGCCCGCCCCGCGCTCGGCGACAGAGGCATGAGCTCGGGCCTGGGACACGACAGCCGCACCCATGTCGGCAAAGTCCGCAAGGAAAACGAAGACGCATTCTGCAGCCGCCCTGGCAAGGGCGTGTGGGTGGTCGCCGACGGTATGGGCGGCCACGCCAATGGCCGTTTCGCTTCGCAAACGATCGTCGAGGAAGTCGGCGCGATGGGGGTAACCGGGGAAGCGGACGTATCGCTCGATGACATGTGCGATGCCGTCGCCGATGCCATTGCCCGTGCCAACGCCACGATCAACGCGCGCGGCGTCGCCACCAAGCAGATGGGATCAACTGTCGTCATCCTGGTGGCCGAGCAGGATCGGTTCGCGGTACTGTGGGCGGGTGACAGCCGCGCCTATCTGTTGCGCGGCCAAAGCCTTCTGGTGCTGACCCGTGATCACACCCAAGTCGAGGACATGGTCCAGCGCGGCTTGATGACCATCGAAGAAGCTGCAAAACACCCGATGAAGCACGTGCTTTCGCGCGCGGTTGGCGTTAACGCCACGGTCGAGCTCGACGGTATCCGCGGCACATTCCAGCCGGGGGATGTGATACTGTTGTGTAGCGATGGGCTTTCAAGCGTCGTCCCCGAGCAGGACATCGCCGCGATTCTGAGTGCAAAAGGGCTCGAAGCCTGCGACGATCTAATCGCCGCCAGCCTCGATCGTGGCGCACCCGATAATGTAACCGTGACGCTGGTCGCGCCGGGGCAATCCCGCAGGCCTGCGATCGAGGGAGGTCAGTAATGAGTGGTACCGACGGCACGCCCCCATCTGGTTCGGGCGCCGAAGAACAGGGTAAGGGTGATCCGACCCCGCAGGATTCAGGCGCTCCTGATTCCAGTGGCCCCGCATCCAATGGCCCCGATTCCGATCGCACCGTGATCACGCCTGCAGCGCCGGATGCGGACAAGACCGTGATGCGGACGAGCCAACCGGCTCGCGAATTGCGTTCGCTGCAACCGGGCGACGTGCTCAACCACATCTTCGAAGTGAAACGCCTGATCGGGCGCGGCGGGATGGGTGAGGTCTACGAAGGCGTCAACGTCAACTCGGAAGAGCGTGTGGCGATCAAGGTGATCCTGCCGCATCTCGCCGCCGATCCGCAGATCCAGGCGATGTTCCGCAAGGAAGCCCGCACGCTGACCCGGCTGAGCCACCCGGCGCTGGTGCAATACCGCGTACTGGCGCAGGAACCCGAACTGCAATCGTTCTACATCGTTACGCAATACGTCGATGGCCGCAACTTGTCCGACGTGCTCGGCACGATCGAAGCGTCCGAAGCCGATATGCGCGGGCTGCTGGTCCGGCTTGCCGAAGGCCTTGCCGCCGCGCACTCGCTTGGCGCCATCCACCGCGATATTTCGCCCGACAACGTGATGCTCGAAGACGGTCGGCTCGATCGCGCCAAGATCATCGACTTCGGCATCGCCAAGGATCTCGACGCTTCCACTGGCACGATCATCGGCACCGGGTTTGCGGGCAAGCTCAACTACGTCGCGCCCGAACAGCTCGGCGACTACAACCGCAACGTCGGGCCATGGACCGACGTTTACAGCCTTGGGCTCGTGATCCTGGCAGTCGCGCGCCGGCGCGACGTCGAAATGGGCACGAACCTGGTCGAAGCGGTCGACAAGCGCCGCGCCGGGCCCGACCTTTCGCCGATCCCTGCGCGCCTGCGCCCGATCGTCGAAAAGATGACCAAGGCCAACCCGTCGGAGCGCGTGCGCTCGATGGAAGACGTGATCGCGCTGGTCCAGGGCGCGGCCGGCGCGGCCGCCGGTGGTGCGCGGCAGGCCCAAGCCAAGGCCCAGGCCGCGGCCGGCGGTTCCAGCCGTCGCAATACGATGATCGGCGGCGGCGTGGCCGCGGCGCTGGTGCTGGCAGGTGGTGTGTATTTCCTGACGCGGCCATCGGGCGATTCGGCCAATGTCGCCAAGTCGGTGCTGACTGCGGGTCTGGGTGGTGCGCGCTGCAGTTGGCTCGACGTGCTCGACGCCAAAAGCAACGGGGGCAAAGTCGATGTGTTCCTGCGCGGGGTTGCCGGCGCGCCCGACGAGGTCAAGGCATCGATCGGCCGGCTGCTCGATAACCAGGGGCTGAAGGCCGGCACGCTCGACTTCAACGATGTGTTCGCGATCGGGCCCAATTACTGCACCGCGATCGATGCCTTCCGCCAGATTCGCGATCCCAAGCAGCACCGCATCGACGTGTCGCAACGCGAATACGTGATGGGCGTACTGGGCCAGGGCGCCGACAAGGAAGCCGGCAAGCGCGGCTCGCCCGTCGTCATCACCGTAAACACGAACGATATCGACGGCGAGATCGCGCTGGCCGGGATCGAGCAGGACGGCAAGATGACGCTGATCGCGCGCTCGAAAGCCGACATCACCAGCGCTGGCGAAATGACCTCGCCCGGGGTCTACCAGTTCACGCTCAACACCACCGACGCCGGCTGGAAGGGCGTGGTCATGCTGTGGGGCAAGGAACCGTTCGACGAAGCGCAGCTCGACGGTGGCAACGATGTCCACAACGATGCCTGGTCGGGCCGCTTCCTTGGCGCCGCGCGCAACGGCAACTGGAAGTCCGACATGATCTGGTATCGCGTGATCGACAACAAATAGGTCAGCACTGCGGCACGAATGGCTAAGGACGGCGATCTTTGGCAGGATTCGGCCATTCGCCCACGCACCGCCGCAACAACAGCGCATTGCTATAAAGTATTCAAATCACTTGGGTTCCCAGTCGGAATTCAACTTCAAACCTTGCTGCGCGGAACACACCAACGCGAACCAGGTCGTGAGCAATCAGTCGAACGGCAACGTTAACACTTGGATCGAGCAGCTTCCCATTGCGGAACAATCGCTTGGAAACGAATCAAGGGCGTTGCGAGTGTGACGAGAATCATTGCTACCAAATGATGAACGAATTATATCGGCATCATAAGGCGAAGGTCGATGCCGAAGAACTTTCCCGATAAGATCCCTGCGATTGGAGTTAAGTCAATGATGACCCGGTATCTTCTGGCGGCGACTGTTGCGCTGCTCCCACTGCCTGCCTTTGCACAGGCAGCCCCTGCTGCGCTTGAAAAGTCGAGCGATCAGATCGTCTGCGAACTGTCGGGTGACTGCGGCCAGGCCGACACTGCCGGCACCGAACAGCCTCGTCCTGAAAACCGCGGCTTCAGCATCGCGCGCCGCGTTGCCACTGCGGCGCCTGCTACCGGCAGCCGCGAACGCTTGATCGAACGCCCCGTCACCAAGTCCGCCGATGCTGGCAAGATGACGGCCAAGCTGGCCACCGCAGGTCGTTCCAACGCTGCCATCACATTCATCACGGGCTCGGCCGAACTGACCGGTGATGGCAAGCGCCAGGCGCTGCAGTTCCTGACTGCAATCAAGGCACCGCAGCTTTCGGGCAAGCGCTTCGACGTCAACGGCTACACCGATGCATCGGGCAACCCGGCCACCAATCGCGCCCTCTCGCAAAAGCGCGCGCAGGCCGTGGTCGATTTCCTCGTCAGCAACGGCGCCAACCGCGGCCAACTGGCTGCGCACGGCTACGGTTCGGACAAGCTGCTCGATACATCGAACCCAGCTTCGGCCGCGAACCGCCGCGTAGAGTTCGTCAAGGTCAACTGATCGCTGGTCCGGTTTGCGGACCGGACGGCAGTCTGCTTCGAAACGGCGAGTCCCTGCGGGTACTCGCCGTTTCCCGTCGTGGTTTCCCGTTCTGCCTCGGCTTACCAGTGCGGGCTGATCCCGGCCGCTCCGAAAACCTCGGCCAGACGGCGCAAAGTGGCGGGCGATGTTTGATCGGGCAGCCGGTCCAGCGCGAAAAACCCCGCCTCGGCAATCTCGCGCCGATCGGCTTGCGGCGCATCGACGGTGGTCGCGCGGAACAAATCGATCGTGTCGCGGCGGCCTTCGAGGCCCGAGACGTAAGTGGCAAACAACCTGAGCCCCCCTGCGTGACAGCCCGTTTCCTCGCGCAGTTCCCGAACCGCCGCATCGACCGTGCTCTCGCGCCGACCCACCCCACCGCCGGGCAACACCCATTGCCAGTGTTTGCCGTAAGCGTTGCGCACCAGCAGCACTTCGCCAGCCGCGTTCTCGACCAGCAGCTTCACCCCGCGCGTGCGCACACCGAGCAGTGCGAAAATCCACCGACGCAATGCCCACGCCAGCGAAAGCGCGGTCATTTTGTCGCTGGCGATGGGAGGCCGCGGACCGCGGAGTCGCTTACATAGCCGGTTGAATCGAGAAACCAGCGTAGCGCCGGTTCGAACCCGCTGAACTCCACCTCCTGTCCCTCGGGGCAGCCGCCGTCCTTGCCCGGCTCGACCCGGCAGCGGGTGGGCAGGAAGCCGGCGATCGGTTGCGCAGAGGCCACCGCGATCCTGATCCCTTCGGCACCCCGCCCCAGCCGCCCCATCGCGGCGGCATAAGCGGCGCAGGCGCCGTTGCGTTCGAACCGGTTCGATGGCTTGCAGTATTTGAGTACATGGGCCGCATATCGCTCCCACACTCTGGCGTAGCGCGGTTCGTTCGACACATCGACCAGCGCGCCGTTGCGCAAGTTGTAAATGACGGGCGGGCTCCAACTGCCTGCGCCCGAGGCGAAGGCATAGCGGAACGCGTCGTCCTGCCGCTCGATGTCGCGCACGCCGTCACCATCCAGGTCGCGCGCGAAATAATCGCCCGGCCCTCCGTCGATCCCGTCGAGCGACAGAACCTTCACGGCATCTCCGACCGCCGCGATCATCTGGAACGTGCCGCAACAATGCATCCCGCCCGAAAAGCCTTCGAGGATCACCACGGGCGCCGGATCGGATTTCGCCAGCCGACCCACGCCGACATGAACGCCCTGGACATCGAGCCGGGCTTCGTCGGCGGGGACCACGAACGGCGCGTGGCCGGGCAATGTCACCGTTATGCGGTAGGCCGGATAGACATCGGCATCTTCGCCCTCTCCCCCCCTATAGGTGGTGGGTTCGAGCGTGACGGTCGCGCCTTCTTCGGCCAATGTCACTGCGGGCGGCATCTTGCCCTTTGCGATGCCGTTGACCAGATCGGCCTGGACCAGCTTGAACACCGTGGCAGACGCGGGCGATGCCGCGAGCAATGCCGCCGCCAGCACCGCCCACGCAAAGCGCATCACAGGGGCTGGCCATCCTTGTCGCGATAGATCTCGCGGCGGCCGACGTGGTTGGCGGGGCCGATGAAGCCATCGCTCTCCATCCGGTCGATCCACTTGGCCGCGGTGTTGTAACCCACCCCCATCTGCCGCTGAACCCAACTGGTCGAGGCCTTCTGGCTTTCCCACACGTACTGGCAGGCCTGGCGGTACTTGCGCTCCTCGGGCGCGTCCGACGCGGTCATTTCCAGATCATCGAACCCGAACGAGCCATCCTCGGGCTCCTCGGTGACCGATGTAACGTAATCTGGCTTGCCCTGCGCGCGCCAGTGATCGGCCACGCGTTCGACCTCTTCGTCCGAGACGAACGGGCCGTGGACGCGGCGGATCGGGTCGGTGTTGGGCTTGTAGAGCATGTCGCCCTTGCCCAGCAGTTGCTCGGCGCCCTGTTCGCCCAGGATCGTGCGGCTATCGATGCGGCTGGTGACCGCGAAGCTGATCCGGGTGGGCAGGTTGGCCTTGATCACGCCGGTGATGACATCGACCGAGGGGCGCTGCGTCGCCATGATCAGGTGGATGCCCGCGGCGCGGCTCTTCTGGCTGAGCCGCTGGATCAGCACTTCGATTTCCTTGCCGCACGTGACCATGAGATCGGCAAGCTCATCGACGATCACCACGATCTGCGGCAAGACCTGGTAATCGAGCTGGTGTTCTTCAAAGCGCTCCTCGCCGGTCTCACGGTCAAAGCCGACCTGTACGCGGCGGCCCAATGGCTTGCCCTTTGTCAGCGCGGTGCGGACCTTGTCGTTAAAGCCCGAGATGTTGCGCACGCCGATCGACGACATCATGCGATAGCGCCGCTCCATCTCCTCGACCGCCCACTTGAGCGCGCGCACCGCCTTGGCCGGCTCGGTCACCACGGGTGACAGCAGGTGCGGGATATCGTCGTAGCTTTTCAGTTCCAGCACCTTGGGATCGACCAGGATCAACCGGCATTCGCGCGGGGTCAGCCGGTAGAGCAGCGACAGCAGGATGCAGTTCAGGCCCACCGACTTGCCCGATCCGGTGGTGCCCGCCACCAGCAAGTGCGGCATCGCGGCGAGATCGGCGATGATCGGTTCGCCGGCGATGTCCTTACCCAGGATGATCGGCAGCAAGGCCTTCGATTCGGCGAAAGTGGCGCAGGCCACCAGTTCGCGGAACGCCACCATCTGCCGATCGGCATTGGGCAGTTCGATGCCCATCACGGTGCGGCCCGGGATCGAGGAGACGCGTGCGGAAATCGCGCTCATGTTGCGGGCGATATCGTCGGCCAGCCCGATCACGCGGCTGGCCTTGATGCCGGGCGCGGGTTCGAGTTCGTACATCGTCACCACCGGGCCGGTGCGCACTGCGGTAATCTGGCCCTTGACGTTGAAATCGTCGAGCACGGTTTCGAGCAGCCGCGCATTGCGTTCCAACGCCAGCTTGTCGACCGGGGGCTTGGTGTTGACCGGCGGTTCCTCCAGGATGTCGAGGCCGGGCAGTTCGTATTCGTCGAACAGATCGCCCTGCCGGCTGCGCGCCGAAAGCTGCGCGGGCGCGGGCGGGCGTGCGGACGAATCGCTGATCTCGGTAACCCGCCGCGCCTCACCCGGGGCCGGTTCGGGTTCAGCAGTGCGCGCCGCGCGGGGCGTGCGGATCGGCTTGCCGTTGGCCACATCGCTCACCACCGATGCCGTGCTGCGCGCCAGTGCCATGGCCGGAGCGCGCCGCAGGAACGACGGCCAAGCCAGCAGCCGCCGCCAATCGAGCGCGAACACCCGCGCCACCAGCCACAAACCAGCGCCGAGAAAAACCAGCGCCACTGCCAATGTTGCCCAGCCACCGACTGCGCCCGGCAACAGTGCCGCCAGCTTGCGCACGCCGACCGCTACAAGCAGTCCGGTAACCCCACCCATGCCTGCGGGCAACGTTCCGCCCGGGCCGGTGAACACCAGTGCCAGCACCGCGTCGAGCAGCACCAGCGCGAACAGGAGCCACAGCGTGCGACGGAACCAGTGGCCCCCCAGCGGAGCAACTGCCACCTCGTCCTCACCGGGCCGCAAGTCGCTCTGCGCGTCCCACAAGGCGCGCGCAAACACGTAAAGCAGCGGGAGCAGCAGCGCACTGGCCACGCCGAACACGAACAGCAAGCGCTCGGCTGCCATCGCGCCCGAAACACCCATCCAATTGTGCGAAGTCGCTGCCGCGGCGGTGCTGCCCGAAGGATCGGTCTGGCTGTAGCTTGCCAGCGCCAACGCCAGGAACAGCATCAGGCCGATCAACGCCATTCCGCCAACCAGTTCCAGGCTGCGGCGCAAGCTGCGACGCAAGATGCTTTTCCAGTCGTTGGCCCCGTCGCGCGAACGCGTGGTGGTGAGTGCGCGTGACGCCATGTTCGATTCCCTACGGCCAGCGCACAGCAGGCATGATCGATGCCGGCGCGACTTGGCCCCCAAGTCCACGCGCATCATGCGCCCTGACCCGACTCCCGGTCAAGAATCGTCTTGGAATCGCCGGATATCTCGGGACTTTTTGCGCGGTTCCTGTGGCGTCAATCCATCGATTGCAGCCCATCGAGACGCCCCGAGCCGCCGCGCCGTGCGCCGCGTCATGCCGCCAAGCGCGATCACCGGGGCGACCACGCGCGCAGCCAACAACCGAAACCGCAGCGGCCCCAGCGTCGCGGCACCGGGGTGCGAGCGGGTCGGATAGACCGGCGAAAGCATCACCGCCGCCGCACCCAGCCGATTCGCTTTGCCGATCTCGGCCAGATCGTGCGCTGTTGCAATCGTCCGCCCAAGGCATGGCGTGCCATAGCTGCCATCGGCGCGCCAGGCCCTCGCCAGCGCGGGCGTGCCGGCCAGAATCAGCGCATGCCCGCGCGCCCGGCACAGCCGCCGGACCGCGTTGAACCGCTGCTTCCGCTCCGCCAGGGGCAGGTGATAATGCCGGAACACCACGCCGCTGCCGCGCGGCAGCCGGGCGATCGCGGCTTCGAGCACCGCATCGTTGCGCACGTCGGAAATCAGCCACACGCGGCATCCCTTGGGGGAGATCGGCTGGCATTGGCGCATCGCATCGCTATAGCATCGCGCCATGATCGATCCAGCGCCTCACACCCACCTCGATTCCATCCGCACGCGTATCGCCGCCGCCGCCCGGATCGCGCGGCGCAAGCCCGAAGACGTGACCCTGATCGCGATCTCCAAAACGCACCCCGCCGAAACGATCGCGCCGCTGATCGCCGCCGGCCAGCGCGTGTTCGGTGAAAACCGTGTGCAGGAAGCGCAGGCCAAGTGGCCCGAACTGATCGCAAACGCGCCGGACATCCGCCTGCACCTGGTCGGCCAGCTCCAATCCAACAAGGCCGATGACGCGGTTGCGCTGTTCGATTGCATCCACTCGCTCGACCGCCCCAGCCTCGTGACCGCGCTCGCCCGGGCGATGGACAAGACCGGCCGGCAAGTGCCCTGCTTCGTCCAGGTGAACATTGGCGATGAACCACAAAAAGGCGGCTGCACCATTGCCGACTTGCCCGTGTTTATCGCCCAGGCGCGCGCGGCCGGCATCCCGCTCGCCGGGCTGATGTGCGTCCCCCCCGCCGGCATCGAATCCGCGCCGTTCTTTGCGCTGCTGGGCAAGCTGGCCGACGACAACGGCGTCGCAGCAGGCCTCAGCATGGGAATGAGCGACGATTTCGAAACCGCCATCATGCTCGGCGCAACGCACGTGCGCGTCGGCAGCGCCCTGTTCGGGGCGCGAGCCCCGCTTTAGGAGCGCATTGGCCCCCTACAAATCCTTGGAAACCCCGACAAAAAACCCGCGCCGGGGCCCAAACTGCGGCGCGCCCACGCCCACGCCGGTGCCATCGCGGATCTGGTAGACGTGATCGCCCACGTTGATCACGTCGAAGCGCAGTTCGATGCCCGGGCGCTCAAGCTTGTAGCTTACCGCAAGGTTGACCTGAGCGTAAGGCGGCAGCTTGTCGCCGTTTGGTACGGCGCCGTCACGGCGCAGGCCCGAGCCGTAAAGCATGCTTGCGCCCAGCTTGAGGCCCTTCAGCGAACCATCGCGGAACGAGCGGAACAACCCGGCCGATGCGGTCGTGGTCTGATCGTGATCGAGGTAGATGTAATGCGTGGCGATGTACGCCAGATCAGCCGGATCGAACGAGAACTGGCTCGATACGATGTTGCGGCCGGTGGCCTTTGAAAATGCCAGGTTGCCATACACTTGCCAGTCGGCGGTCTGGTAGGTGGCATAAAGGTTCACGCCCTTGATCCGGCCATCGGCGTAATTGAACGGCGTAAGGATGATCGGCGCGCCGAACTGGCCTTCATCGATCAGGTTGCGCGAAATGCGGTAATAGCCGTCGATCCCGATGGTGAGCGCGCGGCCGATCTTCTGCTGGAAACCAAGATCGAAGTAGTGCTGGCGTTCGGCAAGCGGGGTGGTGTCGAGCGTTCCCGCCGCTTCGGCGCTGGTGCCGACGAACTTCGCCAGCGTCTGGTTGGCGACCAGTTCGAACGGCGGCGGCGAAAAGTACCGCGCATAGCCGATGTGGACTGTGGTGCTGCCGGATGGCTGCCACACCAGGCTGGCGCGCGGGCTCAACTGGCCTTCGCTGCGGAACGCGCTGTAGTGATCGTAGCGCAGCCCGGTGTTGAGCGTGAGCGTGGGGGCGAGCTTCCATTCGTCCTGCAGATAGGCGCTGACGGTGGTGCCGTTCTGGCTGCCGTTGTCGATGATTTGGATCGGCTCGCCGGCTTGGGCGCCATTGCCGTCGAGCGGGAACACCGAGGTGCTGGTGCGGCTGAGCGCGCGATCGTGCTGGAGGAAGAACCCACCGCGCAGCGTGTGGGCATCGCCCGCCTTGTACGAGGCATCGAGCTGGAGCCCGAGCGCGAGATCGCTTTTGGATGCAGCTTGCGCCTGCCCGTTGAACAGCAGTTCGCCCAGCACGTCGGGGCGGTAGCGCAGTGAGGAATAGCGCACGAAACCGGCGGCTTGCAGCGTCAGCGGACCGGCCGCGTGGAGCAGTGCGACCTGTCCGAAGCCCGTGCGTTCAAGCTGGGTCTGGTTGAGCGCATCCGATTGGAAGTCGCTGGCGCCGCCCACGGTGTAGCCCGGGCCGATGGCTGCGGCCGAAAGCCCGCGCGGATTGGGGATCTGGAACCATTGGCTGGAATAGCCGCCGAGCACGCTCACGCGGTTCGATTCGTCGAGGATGTGATCGACGAACGCGAAGCCCTGGAACTGGTCCGTGGCATCGTGGAGCGGGGTGCGCGTACCGTCCACGCTTTCGATGCCGAGGTTATCGTGACGGTAGTCTCCCGAAACGAAATAGCTGGTCGCGCCGGAAGTGCCGCCGTATTCGATGGCAGGCTCGATCGTGCCCAGGCTGCCGCCATAGATCGAGGCGGAACCGCCATTGGCCAGGCCCGACTTGGTGGTAATGTCGATGATCCCGGCGGTGCGCAGCCCATATTGAGCGGGCAGCGCGCCGGTCAGCAGCGAGAACTTGTCGATCAGCCGGGGTGAAAGCGTCTGTCCGAAGCCCGACAACCCCTCGGGCAGGATCGTGCCGTTGATGCGGTATTGCAGGTTGGCATGATCGCCGCGCACGTGAAGCTGGCCCCCGCCATCCTGAACCACCCCGGGCAGTTGCAGCACGATCTGGTTGAAGCCCTGGTTGTTGCCGCCGGGCAGCGCGGTGATCGCCTTGGCATCGAGCGTGTAGCTGTCTGCGCCAAGGCTGGGCTGGATCGAATCGCGCGCAGCATTGAGCCGGCGCGCGGTGACGACGATTGCGGGGGACGCACCGGGATCGCTGGATGCATCGGGCGTGGCTGCATCCGGCGTGGCCGCATCCGGAGCCTGCGCCTGTGCCTGTGCCGACACCGCCCACAGACTGGCGGTCAGTGCAAGGCAAGTGGCCCAGGCAGGATGGATGGCGCGGCCCGTGGTCGAGTTCGAAAAGGTCATGGCTTCAGGATTTTCCCGCTTGGCAGAGGCGACGTAGCGGCCGTCTAGCAATGATATAATATCACATCAAGCGATATGATATTTTATAACATCAACCGGCGCGTCGCCATCAAGACCGCGCTGCCTGAATTCAACCTTACATGGTGCGTCAGTGCGACAGATTGTTGCGCCACTGCGCTAACGGGAAGCGTTGCCCCGTCAAACCCGCCAGTCGATCGCGCCGCGTCCGTTCGCTTCAAGGAACATGTTGGCCTGGCTGAACGGCCGGCTGCCGAAGAAACCGGCGTAAGCCGAAAGCGGGCTGGGGTGGACGCTGCGCAGCACCAGGTGGCGGGGATCGGCCAGTGCGGCAATGCGCGCGGCCTTCTTCTGCGCATGGCTGCCCCACAACACGAACACGGTCGGCGCCGGCCCGTTCGCTACCTCGGCAATGACCGCGTCGGTGAAGTCCTCCCACCCGCGGTTCTGGTGCGATCCCGCCCGCCCGGCTTCGACGGTGAGCGCATTGTTGAGCAGCAGCACGCCCGCCCTCGCCCATCCTTCCAGGTTGCCGTGCGCAGCGCGCGGGATGCCGAGATCGGTCTCCAGCTCCTTGTAGATGTTCACCAGCGACGGCGGCACGCGCACGCCGTCGCGCACCGAGAACGCCAGCCCATGCGCCTGCCCCGGGCCATGGTAAGGGTCCTGCCCCAGGATCACGACTTTCACCGCATCGCGCGGCGTCAATTCGAGCGCGGTCAGCCGCAGCCCGCGTGGCGGATAGATAATCCTGCCCGCGGCTTCCTCGGCCTTGAGAAACCCGCCGAGCGCGCGCAACGCGGGGGTTTGAAGCACCGGCTCGAGCGCCGTTTGCCAGCTTGCGGGGAGCGGGGTTGCCATGCGGCCTCCATGACGCGCCAGCCCCTGTCTCGCAAGTTTCCTTGCCAAGCCCATGCTGCGCTTGCTAACGGCGCGCGCGATCCCCACCGGGAAGCCGGTACCGCCGCAACCCCCGTAGCTATCGAGGAATCCCCATGAAAATCGCAATGGTCGGCTCGGGTTACGTCGGGCTTGTTTCGGGTGCCTGCTTCGCGGACTTCGGCCACGACGTGGTGTGCATCGACAAGGACGCCACCAAGATCGAACGGCTCCACGCAGGCGTGATGCCGATCTACGAACCGGGCCTGGCCGAACTGGTCGGCACCAACGTCAAGTCCGGCCGGCTGACCTTTTCAACCGACCTTGCCAGCTCGATCGAGGGTGCCGCTGCGATCTTCATCGCGGTGGGCACGCCATCGCGGCGCGGCGATGGCCATGCCGACTTGTCGTTCGTCTATGCGGTGGCCGAAGAAGTGGCCGCCAACCTCAAGACCCCGGCGGTGATCGTCACCAAGTCGACCGTGCCCGTCGGCACCGGCGACGAGGTTGAACGGATCATCCGCGAATCGGGCACGAAAGTTCAGTTCGGCGTGGTCTCGAACCCCGAATTCCTGCGCGAAGGCGCCGCGATCGGCGATTTCAAGCGCCCCGACCGCATCGTCATCGGCGCCGACAGCGAATGGGCGCAAGGCGTGATGCGCGAGGTCTATCGCCCGCTGTTCCTCAACAAGGCACCGATCCTGTTCACCAGCCGCCGCAGTTCGGAGCTGATCAAGTACGCCGCCAACGCGTTCCTGGCGACCAAGATCACCTTCATCAACGAGATCGCGGACCTTTGCGAAAAGGCCGGTGGCGACGTTCAGGACGTGGCGCGCGGGATCGGGCTGGATAACCGCATCGGCGGCAAGTTCCTCCACGCCGGACCAGGCTATGGCGGATCGTGCTTCCCCAAGGACACACTCGCGCTGCTGAAGACGGCCGAAGACTTCGCCTCACCGCTGCGGATCGTCGAGGCGGTCGCCAACGTCAACGAATCGCGCAAGCGCGCGATGGGGCGCAAGGTGATCGACGCGCTGATCGGTCAAAGTGGCGATGATTCGGTGCGCGGCAAGAAGGTTGCGCTGCTCGGCCTGACGTTCAAGCCGCAGACCGACGACATGCGCGACGCCCCCAGCCTCGCGATCGCGCAAGCGCTGATCGACGCCGGCGTGGAAGTGGCCGCCTACGATCCCGAAGGCATGGAACTGGCCGCCGGGATGATGCCGCACGTGACGATGACCAAGGGGCCGTACGAGGCGATCGAGGGCGCCGATGCGATCGTGCTCGTCACCGAATGGGACGCCTTCCGCGCGCTCGATCTCGATCGGGTGAAGCGCATCGCGCGCGCGCCGGTGCTGGTAGACTTGCGCAATGTCTACGATCCCGCCGAAATCCGCGCTGCCGGGTTCACGTATACGAGCGTTGGGCGGGGCTGACCGACCGCGCTTTGCGGCAAGGCCACCGCCCACCACCTTGCCCCGCACCGTCCAACCGCCTAAGCGCGATCGGATGGCAGTTTATCTTCACGAAGAAGACCTCCCCGCTGGCGTGCTTGCGCCCGGGCCGGTCGCGGTCGACACCGAGACAATGGGGTTGATCACCCCGCGTGACCGGTTGTGCCTGCTCCAGATCAGCGACGGCGGGGGCGATGAGCATCTCGTTCGGTTCGCGCCGGGTAGCGCATTCGCCGCGCCCAATCTCAAGGCGGTGCTGGCCGATCCCGCGCGGGTGAAGCTGTACCACTTCGCGCGCTTCGATCTCGCCGCGATCCAGCATTACCTCGGCGTCACGGCGGCGCCCGTATTCTGCACCAAGATCGCATCCAAGCTGGTGCGCACTTACACCGATCGCCACGGGCTCAAGGACCTGGTGCGCGAACTGCTCGGCAAGGAAGTGTCCAAGGCCCAGCAGTCGAGCGACTGGGGCGCTCCCGAACTGACCGAGGCGCAGCAGGAATACGCAGCGTCAGATGTGCGCTATCTCCACGCGATGCACACCATCCTGATCGAACGGCTGGCACGCGAACACCGCACCCACATCGCGCAGGCATGCTTCGATTTCCTGCCGTCGCGCGCCGCTCTCGATCTGGCCGGCTGGGCCGATCGTGACATCTTCAGCCACGAATAACCGTTATGACGGCTGAGGCCGATCAGCTCCAGGTCCGCCGGCGCGTGTCGGCGGCACCCGATGGCATGCACGATCGCATCGTCCGGCTGCTCGCGGTGGTGCTGCCGATGGGCGTGGGTGTGCTGGTGGCGGTGATGGTACTGACCCCGCTGTCGCCGCGCGGCGAAATCAGCTTCCTGCTCGATCGCAACAAGGTGGCAATGGTCGAGGACCGGCTGCGCGTCGCATCCGCAATGTATCGCGGGCAGGACGACAAGGGCCGCAACTTCTCGATCACCGCGGGCAGCGCGGTGCAGCACACCGCGCAAGTGCCGGTGGTCGAAATGAAGGACCTGGTGGCGCGCTTGCTGCTGGCCGACGGACCGGCGGTGGTCAACGCGCAGAACGGCAATTACGATGTCGGGCGCCAGGTCGTCGACGTGATGGGCCCGGTCAACGTCGAAACCGCCGATGGTTATCGGATGACCGCCGACAATGTCAGCCTCGATATCGACAACCAGCACCTGGTCAGCCACGGTCCGGTCGAAGGGCGCATTCCGTCTGGCACTTTTTCCGCCGACAGGCTAGTCGCCGACCTTCCCCAGCGTATCGTGACGCTCGACGGTCATGCGCGGCTGCGGATGGTGCCCGGAAAACTGTTGGACACCAGGCTCAGGAAACCATGACCGATACCCTTGATCTGATCCGCACTGCGAAACCCTGGCGCGGGTTTGCCCTGGGCTTTGCAGGCGCCGCAGCGGTCATTGCCGGTGCGCCGCTGTTGCAGGCGCAAGGCCTAGCCGGTCACGATTCGAACGCCCCGGTCAACTACGCGGCCGATCGCATCGAATTGCAGGACAAGGCCAAACGCGTGATCCTGTCGGGCGCCGTCCAGATCACGCAAGGCGATCTGCGCGTCAATTCGGCGCGCTCGACGCTGTCGTACACCGACAAGCCCGATCTCAAACTGCACCGGCTCGATGCGGTCGGCGGGGTCGACGTGCTGCGCGGCACCGAACGCGCGCGCGGCGACGTTGCGGTCTATGATTTCGACAAACGGCTGATCACCATGATCGGCAATGTCGCGCTGCGCCGCGGCACCGACACGCTCAACGGCGGACGGCTGGTGATCGATCTCAACACCGGCTTGTCGAGCGTGGATGGCCGCGCCAACGGCGCATCGTCCGCGTTGGGCGGCACCTCTGCCAGCACCGGTAGCAGCGGACGCGTCAGCGGCACGTTCGCGGTTCCCAAGAAGAACTGACATGGCCCCGGCCGGCAGCGCCGGGCCAACCACCGGTTCGCAAGCCGGACCCGATCTGGCCGATTTGCGCGTGCTGCGCCGGCTGATGCTCGCGCTGATCGCGCCGGGCGAAGGCCCGCCCGATGCTGCCCTCGCCGGGCTGTCCGCCGCCGATTGGCACGCGCTCGACGATATGGCCTGGCAGCACCGCCTGCAGCCGCTGCTCCACGCGCGGCGCGGCCTGGGCTGCCAGGCAGGTCGCAACGATCGCCCGCCCCGCGTACCCGGGCCAATCCTCGATCGGTGGTGCGCGGCCTATCGCACCGCCGGTATCCGCGCGCTCAAGGCCCGCGCTGACCTTGCCGAAACCACCGCCCGGCTGGAAAGCGCCGGATTTGCCCCGATCGCGCTCAAGGGCGCCTGGCTGGCGTGGCACGCCTACCCCAACCCGGCGCTGCGTCCCTTACGCGATCTCGACTTGTTGCTCACTCCCGAAACCGTGATCCCCGCGTTCGAACTGCTGGTTGCGCAAGGCTACACCCCGCCCGTTTCGCAGGAGTTTTCGCTCGAAAACTCGGTTCGGCTCGACAAGCACATGCCCCCGCTCACCAGCCCGCGCGGGATCACCATCGAACTCCACCAGCGTTTGTGGGAAATCGACGGACGCATGGACCATGCCGCCCCGCGCGCCGATGAAACCGCGATCCGATCACGCGCGATCCGGATCGGCCAGATCACCTACCCGCACCCCGCTGACATGCTGGCGCACCTCGTGATCCACGCGGTCTACGATCACCGGCTCGATTGCGGCCCGCTGCTGCTCCCCGATATCGCCAGCCTGTTGCGCGCGCAGCAGGCTCAAGCCGCAGCGTTCGACTGGGCGGCATTCTGGGCCCAGGCCGAAGCCCAGGGCTGGCGCGAGGGCGCCGGGCTCGTCCTGGAACTCGTCCGAGCGCACGATCCGGCCGTCGCCATCGAAATCCCCGCCGGCGCCGCGCCACCCCCCGCCGTGATCGACGCCGCCGCCGACCTGCTGCTCCAGAACCTGTTCACCCGTGTCAGCGCCGGCGTTGCCGCCACCATGGCCGCACGCGGACCCGCCGCGTTCTGGCGCCGCATCACCGCCCGCCGCACCGATTCGCACGACACCGCTGCGGTTTCGCGCGATCTCTCGGGCGAAGGCGGCTTCGCACACTGGGCCATGACCCGCCTGCGCCGCACCCTGGGCCAGCTCGCGCAATCCGACGTCCGTCAGCAATCGCGCGATCTTGCGGCGTTGAGCAAGTGGCTGGATGCTGGGCGGTAACAAGGCTTAAGGTGCCTCAGGGGGGCGCTTTTTAAAGCCTCCGGCGATGCGGCCGCGGCCAACTTCACCGTCGCGCGCTCATCTCTACGGTAATGGGTTGCAAGGTTGGTAACCCTTGCCCACCGGAGGCACTTAAAAGCCCGCCGGAGGCCCTTCAAAACCCTTCTTGCAAAGCCTCGATCCCCCGATACAACCGCCGTAACTTACACAAAGGTCAGCAACGCCATGGCAAGCCTCGCCACTTCACCCACGCTTTCCGGGCTCGATCCGCAGTCCGATGCCGCCAATCCGCACTGGACCCGGCTGGCGGACACGCGTGCGCTCGATGCCATTCCGGGCGAGGATGGCTGGCCGATCGTAGGCACGACCTTTGCCGTGCTGGCCGATCCCGCCGGTTACGGCCAACGGATGCGCGCAAAATATGGCCCGGTCTTTCGCACCAACAGCTTCGGCGGACGCAGCGTCTCGCTGACCGGGCCCGAGGCGAACGAACTGGTGCTGTTCGATCGGCAGAAGCTGTTCTCGTCCGAGCAGGGTTGGGGTCCGGTGCTCAACCTGCTGTTCCCGCGCGGGCTGATGCTGATGGATTTCGAGGCGCATCGGGTCGATCGGCGCGCGCTGTCGGTGGCGTTCAAGCCCGAGCCGATGCGGCATTATGCGGGCTCGCTCAATACGGGAATCGCGGCGCGGATGGATGCGTGGGGCGAGCAGGCAGCGCGAGGCCAGTTCACGTTCTATCCGGCGATCAAGAGCCTGACGCTCGACCTGGCGGCGGAGAGCTTCCTGGGGCTGCCGCTCGGGCCCGAGGCCGACCAGATCAACCACGATTTCGTCGACATGGTGCAGGCTTCGGTCGGCGTGGTGCGGCGGCCGTTGCCGTTCACCAAGATGGGCCGCGGGGTGGCGGCGCGCAACCGCATGGTGGCATTCTTTACGCGGCTGGTGCGCGAACGGCGCGCCGCTCCGGGGCAGGACATGCTCAGCCAGTTCGCGCTGGCGACCACCGAGGATGGCAGCCTGCTGGCCGAGGACAAGGTGGTCGATCACATGAGCTTCCTGATGATGGCGGCGCACGACACCATCACCAGTTCGGCTTCGAGCCTGGTGTGGCTGCTGGCGAAAAACCCCGAATGGCAGGCGAAGCTGCGCGCCGAAATCCTGGCGGTGACGGGCGGTGACGGCCGGCCGCTCGCTTATGAGGACATGGGCAAGCTCGAACTGACCGAGATGGCGTTCAAGGAATCGCTGCGGATCATGCCGCCGGTGCCGTCCACCCCGCGCCGGGCGTTGCGCGATTTCGAATTCGGCGGCTATCGCATCCCGGCCGGCACCAGCGTGGGCATCAGTTCGACCGCCGCGCATTCGGACCCCGCGATCTGGCCCGACCCCGAACGCTTCGATCCGCTGCGTTTCACCCCCGACCAGGTCGCTGCACGGCACAAGTATGCGTGGGTGCCGTTCGGCGGCGGCGCGCACATGTGCCTGGGTCTGCACTTCGCCACGATGCAGATCCGTATCCTGATGACGCACTTGCTCACGCGCTACGAACTGAGCCTCGCGCCGGGCTACGAGCCCAAATGGCAAGCCTGGCCGATCCCGCGGCCCACAGATGGGCTGAAGCTTGAGTTGAAGAGTCTTTTGCCGGACTGACGTCCGCAGGCTCCCCCAAGCCCACACCCCCACCCAAACCACCCATAGGGTACCTATTGTTGGGTGGTTTGGGTGGGGGCGTGGGCTTGGGTTAGCCCGCGAAATTCGCTCTTGCGCGAATTTCGTCAAACAAAACACCGCCTACCCAGACTCACCGCAAACAACCGACTCGGTTGACCTGCGCGTCATAGCTGGTTATGCGCGCGCCTTTCCCGACGGGCCGTTGGTTCGCCGGGCAGTACCCGCAATTCACCCGCTCGCCGTCATGGTCGGGCGGCAGGACCAGACCCGAAGGACTGAAATGGCCAATACGCCGCAAGCCAAGAAGCGCATCCGTCGCAACGATCGTCGCGCCGAAATCAACGGCAATCGCATCAGCCGCATCCGCACCTTCGTCAAAAAGGTCGAAAGCGCGATTGAAGGCGGCGACAAGACCGTGGCGCTTGCGGCATTGACCGAAATGCAGCCCGAACTGGCGCGCGGCGTTGCGCGCGGCGTGCTTCACAAGAACACCGCGTCGCGCAAGCTGTCGCGTCTGAGCAAGCGGGTCGCCTCAATCGCCTGATCGGGGGCAGGATTCGAAACCCGCACTTTCGCGAGTTTCGAATCAGGCTCTGATTCGCGCGCTGATTCGCTACGGCGCGATGCTGATTCGCACCATTTCGGCACAAACAAGGAACGTTGCAGGGGTCGGCCGAGCCGGCCCCTTTGTCATGTCCGATTCACATTGGTTGTTTCACTGATCTGACAGACACGCAGATCAAGCAAATGCCGGAAACACAACGATTCGCAGTTAACTTGCAAATTAGTTCGGTTTTTCAGATACTTACTTCATTTGCGGCAGTAGTCGTGAGTCAAGTGGAATATTTCAGATTTTTTTCACTCCCCAAGCTTGCCTAACCGTCCCCGGCGCATAGACAGAGGTTTATCGGGTGAGCAACCATCGCGGTTCTCGATCGATCGGGCATGATCAATTGTCCGGGACGATGCGAACGCAAAGGATACTGTCCGGATTGTCGAGCGCCGCAGGGCGTAGGTAAACGAGGACTGGGCCTGAGAAATTGGGTGGGGAAGCTGCCGGGTTCAGGCCCGACAGGCGCTGCGAAAATAAAAAAGTGCATCCGCTACGCCTCGGCGTGGTGGTGGGATCGTTTGTGCAAGCGCGGGGCACCTGTTGCCCGCGCACAGCTTCTGGATTGGGCCATATATTGTGACATCAGGCATGGCATTCGGAAGACTGGCAGAAACCATTTCACAAGCAGAGGGCGCGCACCCGGCTCAGGGTCTGCATCCGGCACAGGTTCCGCACCCGGCACAGGTTCCGCACCCGGCACTGGGCAGGGCCATTGCAATGCATAACGAAGCGGGACCGACAGTATCAAAAGCTGGGCGCAAGGCGGGCGGGGTGACGATGGAAGAAGACCAGGACGCATTGGATCTTGCGGCCGATTGGGCCGATATCAGCCAAGGCCTCAAGAAGGATCTGGGTCCGCAATTATACGGACAGTGGATCAAGCCGATCCAGCTCGGCAGCTTCGACAAGGACACCGGCACGCTCGATCTGTTCCTTCCCACCGAATTTTCCGCCAACTGGGTGGCCGATCGCTTTGCCGAACGGCTTTCGCTCGCCTGGAAGATCGCGCGCAGCGAAGTGCGCCAGGTGCGCATCGCGGTTCACCCGCGCCGCCGCGCCCTCCCTGGTCTGAACATGCCCGGGCTGCGCATGCCCGGTGACGCGGCCTCTGCTGCGCCACGCACCGGACTGCCGAACGGAAGCACGCAAGGCATGGCGCCGCATATGGCGCCCGACATGGCCGGCGGCTTCGCCTCGGGGCTCGACCCCTCGCTCACTTTCGCCGAATTCGTGGCTGGTTCGGCCAACGTGCTTGCACTCAACGCCGCGCAACGCATGGCCGCGCTCGAAATCCCGCAGTTTTCGCCATTGTACCTCAAGGCCTCGACCGGGCAGGGCAAGACCCACTTGCTCCACGCGATCGGCCATGCCTTCGCCGCCAACCGCCCCGGCGCGCGGATCTTCTACTGCTCGGCCGAACGCTTCATGGTCGAATTCGTCTCGGCCATGCGCCAGAACGAGATGATCGAATTCAAGTCGCGGCTGCGCGGCTTCGATTTGCTGCTGGTCGACGACATCCAGTTCATCATCGGCAAGAGCTCGACGCAGGAGGAATTCCTCCACACCATCGATGCGCTGCTCGGCGCGGGCAAGCGGCTGGTGGTCGCCGCCGATCGGGCGCCGCAAGCGCTCGACGGGGTGGAACAACGGCTGCTGTCGAGGCTGTCGATGGGCCTTGTCGCCGATATCCAGCCGGCCGATATCGAATTGCGCCGCAAGATCCTCGATGCGCGACTGGCGCGTTATGCCAACAACCAGGTGCCGTCCGACGTGGTCGAATTCCTGTCGCGCACGATCAGCCGCAATGTCCGCGAACTGGTCGGCGGGCTCAACAAGCTGATCGCCTATGCGCAGTTGACCGGGCAGCCGATCTCGCTGCAACTGGCCGAAGAACAGCTCACCGACATCCTATCGGCCAACCGCCGCCGCATCACCATCGACGAAATCCAGCGCACCGTCTGCCAGTTCTACCGCGTCGACCGCTCCGAAATGGCGAGCAAACGCCGCGCCCGCGCGGTCGTGCGCCCGCGCCAGGTGGCGATGTACCTCGCCAAGGTGCTGACCCCGCGTTCGTACCCCGAAATCGGCCGCAAGTTCGGCGGGCGCGATCACTCGACCGTGATTCACGCGGTGCGGCTGATCGAGGACTTGCGCACGCGTGATGCGGATATGGATGGTGATGTGCGCACGCTGCTGCGGCAGTTGGAAGATTAAGCGAAAATAGAGCCGTCGGCGGGCAAGGGCCATCGCCCTTGCAACCCGGGACTGTCGAGGTCGGGCAAATGCGCGACCAAGCGCAACGCCGCCGCGCCGCAGGCTTTATGGCCGCTGCGCGGCAGGCGCTTAGCTGGCAGTGTCAGCCCCAAAAAGGGAATGGGTTGCAAGGGTCCCTGACCCTTGCCCGCCGGAGGCCCTTTTCATCCTCCCCCAAAATCCAACTTGCTTCCCCCACCAACCCCGCCATCACCAGCCCATGGCAGCCCACAGCCCAGCCCCCCGCCGCATCGCGCGGTGGAAGATCGTCGGCGGGGCGTTCGTGCACTTCGCGCTGCCGATCTATGTCGTCGCTGCCGCCGCGGACGCTTTGCGCATCGGCGCCCTGATGACCCATCCGCAAGCAGCCGCGATCGTGCCGGGCGTGCTGCGCGACAGCGGGTTCGGGCTGGCGATCTACGCCGGGCTGGCGCTGATCGCGGCCGGCTTGGCAGCAGCCTTCGACCGGGTCGTGCGTCCGGGCGGTTCGGCCGCCGATCCTTTTGCGTTGGTGCTCGCCGGGGCACGAGGCCGCTTTGGCGCGCGTGCCGACGCAGCGCTTGACCAGCTCGCGGTGCTTGGCCGGAGCGGTGCCGAGCCGCGCTTAGCCGCGCTCGCACAACACTGCGAAGCGCTGCTCGCCGCATCGCTCCGGGCCATCGACTCCGCCTCGGCCGAGCGTCGCGAGGCGATCGCCATCCGTACTGCCGAAGCGCTCGAAAGCCTCCTTGCCGAGGCCAGCGCATTGCATGCCGAAGCCGGCGCTGCGCACGATGCCGAGGCTGCCGCGCTCGCCGGTTTCGTCGTTGCGCGGTACGGTCGTTCCGCTTTGGATCCATCCTCCGATTCCGCTGGCGACGCCCGCTAGGCAGGAGTAATACGTGCGAGCGCTCCCGTCGTGGCGCGTCCATGTGGACGCCTGACAGGTTCGAGCGCCTCGACGGGGGTTCTCTCGTTTCCATGAATGAAATCATCGTGTTGGGCGGAGCCGGCGGCTTCGTAGCTGTCGTGCTTGCGCTGTTTTTCGCCTCGCGCTCGGTACGCTATGTCGGCAACAACCGCGTTGCGGTCGTCGAAAAACTTTGGAGCGGGGCCGGCTCTGTCACCGGCGGGCTGATCGCCTTGAATGGCGAAGCCGGGTTCCAGCCCGAAGTGCTGCGCGGCGGCTATCACTTCTTCTTCCCGTTCCAGTACCGTATCCACACCCAGCCGCTGGTGACGATCCCGCAGGGCCAGATCGGTTACGTTTTCGCGCGCGACGGCGCGTCGCTGCTCTCCACTCAAACACTGGCGAGCAATTCGGCCACCGCCGATTTCCTCGACGTCCGCCGGTTCCTGGGGGATGGCGGCCAGAAGGGCCCGCAGCGCGCGATCCTGCGCGAGGGCACTTATGCGATCAACCTCGCGCAATTCGTGATCCTGACCCGCGACCAGATCTACGGGTTGATCCTCGATCGCAACGATGCCGATCTGTTCGCGCAGATGCAGGCGGTGGTGGCCGAGCGCGGCGGGTTCGGCGCGGTGGTGATCAAGGATGCCAACGACCAGATCGGCATCGTCACCGTCCATGACGGCCCGGCGCTGACCGCCGATCACATCATCGCGCCCGAAGTCGGCACCGACCAGGCCGATAGCGATCACTTCCACAACAGTTTCCAGGATCCCGAACGCTTCATCGCGGCGGGTGGCCGGCGCGGGCGCCAGTTGCAAGTGCTGGTAGAGGGCAGCTATTTCATCAACCGGCTGTTCGCCACGGTCGAGATGGTCAGCAAGACGGTGATCGAAGTCGGCCATGTCGGCGTGGTCATCAGCTACACCGGCGCCGATACCGCGGATACTTCGGGTGAGGATTACCGCCACGGCGAACTGGTCGCGCGCGGATCGCGCGGGGTGTGGAGCGATCCGCTGCTGCCGGGCAAATACGCGTTCAATACGTATGCCGGCAAGATGATCATCGTGCCCACCACCAACTTCATCCTCAAGTGGGACAAGACCGAGACCGGCCAGCACAACTTCGACGAGAACTTGTCCGAAGTGTCGCTGATCACCCGCGATGCCTTCGAACCGACGCTGCCGCTTTCGGTGGTGGTGCACATCGATTACCGTAAGGCGCCCTTGGTGGTGCAGCGCTTCGGCGACATCAAGAAGCTGGTCGAACAGACGTTGGACCCGATGGTTTCAGCCTATTTCAAGAACGTGGCGCAGAAGAAGACGCTGATCGAATTGTTGCAGGACCGTTCGGACATCCAGGAGCAATCGGGGCAGGAAATGCGCGCCAAGTTCCTGGCCTATAATCTCGAACTGCAGGAGGTGCTGATCGGCACGCCGCGCGCGGCGGTGGGCAACGACCAGATCGAAAAGGTGCTCCAGCAGTTGCGCGAACGCCAGGTCGCGGTCGAACGCGTCACGACATATGAAAAGCAGCGCATCGCCGCCGAGGGCGAAACCACGCTGCGTGAAGCCGAGGCGCGCGCCAAGCAGCAGACCGCGATCACCGAATCCGAGCTGTCGATCACGGTCAAGGAAAACGAAGGCAAGGCCGCACTGCGCCGCGCCACGCAGGAAGCCGAGCAGACCCGCACGCTCGCCAAGGCCGAAGCCGACCGTGTGCGCTTCATGGGTGAGGGCGAGGCCGCCAAGATGGTCGCGCTGGCCAGCGCCGAGCCCGAACGCATCACCAAGACCGGCATGGCCACCGCCGAAACGATCGCCCGCCAGGTCGAAGCCTCGGGCGGCGCGCGCATCCAGCTCACCCGCCAGGTGATCGAACGGCTGGCCGAAGCGCTCGAGAAGTCGGGCGTAGAGATCGTGCCGCGTATTTCGATCCAGACCAGCGGCGGGGATGGCGGCAATGGCGGCGGCAGTGGCGGCGGCAGTGGCGGCGGCATGGGCGGTGGTTCGATGCAGGCGCTGCTGGGGATGCTGCTGTCCGAAAAGGGCGGCGCGCTGCTCGACAAGCTCGACGCGGACGGCAGCGAGGCGAACGACGGCGCGAAGCGGACGGCCTGACCCACCGGAGCGCAACGGACCGGCACCGCGGAGAACAACGGCGCGACCAGCCAGCGCGATCATCGGCCACGCGCACGCAGATCGATCCCCAATATCCTTGCACTCGCGCCCGAAACCCTGATCAGGCTCAGCCCAGACCAAGCGCCCGCCGCGTGGTGCTGCGCGACAATGGCCAGGCGAGCGCTCCCGCAATCACGCCAGCCAGCCCCACAAAACCCCAGCGCGACAACGCAAGGTCTGGCGCCAGCGCCTTGATCACCATGCCGAGCACGATCGCTCCCACCAGCGTCACCGCCAGATGCAACAGTGTCAGCCGGGTCGCCGCGCCGCCCCCGCGCACCCCCGGATCGAGCGGCGGCATGACCTTGCCTGCCTTGCGCTGCGCCACCGTCATCGCGAACACGATCGGGGTCAGCAGCAGGCTTTGGAAGAAGGCGATGCCCACCAGCGTGCCACCCAGGTTGGGCGCGGTGTTCCCCATCGGCAGCGATCCGGGGATCGAGGCCATGCCGCCCGTCAGCCAGCCGTTGATCAGCACGGTCAGCACGAAATTGACAATCACATCGCCGATGGCCTGCTTGTGGGCATAGGCCTCCATCGGCAGCGCAGCAGCGCCCGCAGCTTGCGTCATCCAGTCCCGCTCCCATGTTCCGCGCGGCGATCCCGCGCGCTGTTTTGTTGCACCAACCATACCCGAACCGGACGCCCGCGCAATCTGCGGGTCAGGCGGTGGCTGCGGCACGACGAGTTTCAGGCTTCTGCCCCGCCTCGTGGTCGACTTTACAGCGATGTGACAGCATAACGCGTGCCATGAGAACCGACACGGCAACCCCTTCCACAACACCCTCCATCACCGACGCCACGTCGGATCTGCCGATCGATGGCCGCCGCCAGCGCAGCCACTCCAGCCGCGCCAAAATCGTCCAGGCGCTGCTCGACCTGGTCGAAGGCGGCACCATTTCGCCCAACGCCGCAGAAGTCGCCGAAAGCGCGGGCGTAGGCTTGCGTTCGGTGTTCCGCCACTTCGACGACATGGATTCGCTCTACCGCGAAATGAGCGACGGCATCGAAGCCAAAGTCCTGCCGATGATGCTCAAACCGCTCGAAGCCACCAACTGGAAGGGCCGCATCCGCGAACTGACCGAACGCCGCGTCTCGGTGTTCGAAGCAATCCTGCCGTTCCGCATCTCGGCCAGCATCAAGCGCCATCAGTCCGAATTCCTGATGCAAAGCTACAAGCGCATGCTGCGCGTGGAACGCCAGGGCGTCGAAGCGCTGCTGCCCGAAGCGGTGCTGGCCGATCCTGCGCAAGCCAACGCCGTGCTCGCCCCGCTCAGCTTCCAGACCTGGCGGCTGCTGCGCCACGATCAGGAACTGCCGATCGCCACCGCACGCACCGTGGTGCTGCGGCTGGTCGAAGCGGTGCTGGCGCAAAGTCCGGATTGAGTAAGCTTGACGCTCGCCCGATAAAATAGCACCATCCATGCCAATAGAACGGCTGATGGACCCCGCGCATGACCCTGACGTATGACCTCTACTGGTCGTTCCGATCGCCCTACAGCTACTTCGTGGTCAAGCGGCTGGTCGAACTGGAACGCGATTGCGATGTCCGCTGCAACGTCCGCCCGGTCTATCCGATCGCGGTGCGCCAGCCCGATTTCTTCGCCAACAGCGATCCACTGTGGTTCAGCTACTTCACCCGCGACATCCACCGCTGCGCCGAATACCTTGGGCTGCCGTTCCGCTGGCCCCGCCCCGATCCGGTGCGGATGGACATGGCCACGCGCACCTATCCCAAAGACCAGCCGCACATCCACCGCCTTACCCAACTCGGCCAACTCGCCGCGGAACGCGGGCGCGGCCTGCCCTTCCTCGATGCGGTCAGCGAAACGATCTGGAGCGGCAGCGTACAGGACTGGCACCTGGGCGATCACCTGGCCCAAGCGGCAGCGCGCGCGGGACTGGACCTGGCCGAAATGGACGCGGTGGTCAGCGCCGAGGCCGAACGCCTCAATGCGTTGATCGAAGCCAGCCAGACCGCCCAACGCGAAGGCGGCCACTACGGCGTCCCGCTGATGGTGTTCGACGGCGAACCCTTCTTCGGCCAGGACCGCTTCGACCAGTTGAAATGGCGCATGGAGCAGAAGGGTCTGGCGCGGAGGTAAAAGGCTAAGTTACGAGGGGGTTACCCCCTCGCGCTCCCATTACCGTCCACCTTGGCGCGGACCGGCAGCGTAGTGCGATCGGGCGAAGTTGCTGTCACACCTCAAACAAACGGCACCTTTATCTCGCGCATGATGCGATCGGTTTCGGCGAGGATCTTGATGATCTTCTGGTAATGGCGAATGTCGTCCCACCCGAGCGCACGACCCTTGCGGTCCTTGAGCCACTTCTGCGCAGGCTGGTAACCGCCAATGTGGAAAGTCCACGCCACCTGCGGCACGCCAGAGAAATACTGATCGGCATTGATCCAGACCTTGCCGACAGCGCCAACCTGACCCCCCGCCCGCTTGCGGGAGGGGCTGGGGGTGGGCACTTCTGAAAGCGCGAGCACTTCCAAAGGCGCGGGCACCTCCAACTCACCCCCATCGAACGCGATCTTCTCCACCACACTCCCGCCGTTCCCCTCGAACGGAAAGGGCGTGTCCCCGATCGCGGCATCTTCCATCAAATGCAGCCGGCGCAGCGCCTCACCCTGTTCGCTGATCGCGCGGAACGACGCTGGCGAGGCCGGGAACGGCACGCGCGGAAAATCGATCTTCAGGAACTCGGCATAAGTCTCGCGATAGGCCGGGCAATGCAGCACGCCATAGATGTAGTCGAACACCTTGACCTCATCGGGCCGCGCCTCGCGGGTCGCCTTGCGAAAGGCATCGGTGCCATCGGGGGCGGCTTGCGGGCCGGTGAGGCCGGCGGCGGTGCGGATTTTGGCGTAGAGTTTGGGATCGAAGTTAATGCGGACGGTTTGGTCTAAGTTGTCTTCACTCGGGTTAAGGTACAGCGGGGCAAGGTAGTTTACCTCTTTGATGCTGAGTGTGTGGTGCGTAATCGGAAGGTCGTGAACCAGAAAATCTGCGAATTCGCGACCGCCTTCGATTGTTCGCGTCCAGGAAGCGCCGAGGTTTGGTCGATCCCGGAAATTCCGCATAATACCAACCTGCCGTGAGGCTGACTCACGGGGGGGATTCCCAAACTGGCGAAATTCTGAATCAATGGCGCCCTGCAATTGGAGGGCGTGACCATGGGATCAGCGATCAGCTTGAGGGAAGATTTTGACAGCACAGCGT
>NZ_JANXWG010000065.1 GCF_025351285.1 Novosphingobium sp. | reverse complement strand
ACCGGCAAGGGCAATCGCCAGCGGGTGGTGCCGATCCTGCCGATCGTGCGCGATGCGCTGGCCGATTATGCGGCGCGAGTACCGTTCGATCTCGCCCGCCACGAACCGCTGTTTCGCGGTGCGCGGGGCGGGCCATTGTCGCAGGGGATCGTGCAGAAGGCGGTGGCGCGGGCGCGGATCGGGCTGGGCTTGCCGCCCACCGCCACGCCGCACGCGCTGCGCCACAGCTTTGCGACGCATTTGCTGGGCGCGGGGGCGGACTTGCGCAGCATCCAGGACCTGCTCGGCCATGCGAGCCTGTCCTCGACGCAGATCTACACGCGAGTCGATGCCGCTACGTTGCTCGATGTGTACCGAAGTGCGCATCCAAGGGAGCAATAGAGGCCGGTAGAGAACGTCGGAAGCAGCATTGGAAACGGCGGGTGGCTGCTTGGCGAGGTGCGATGATGCAGGAAAATGGTGCTTCGAACGAGTGGTTCGGCACTGTGCGTCGAAAGTCTTACCCCGCCACTGTGATTGCTTGCCGGGTAGCAACAGCCTTTCGAGCGGCGGCTCGGCGTTTGCGTGTAAGCGCGGCCTTTACGCCTGCGTCCTTCATTCGCGCTGTGTGGTCAGGCCTGCCTTCTGTCACCTGCCAATGTGCCCGCAGCAGCCTGATACCATCAATTGGATATAAGCCCGCGTCATACATCCAGTGATGCGTCGGGCACAGGCGCGCCAAATTGTCCGGCTCGTTATTGCCTGCGTTCTGATCGAGGTGGGCGATTTGAAGGCAAGTCGCGACCTGCAAGCCACAGACCGCGCAGCATCGAAATGGATAAGCCGCGTTTATCACACGCCGAGCTTCTGCTTGGTTTCTCGCCGGTGGAATCGGCCTGGGAATGTCAGCCACGCCTATGTGTCCCGCGCAGCGGGGACACGAAATATCGAGTCCCCGCTCGAACGTGGCAGCCGCAGCGTCACCAACAACCCGCCCAAGTCCTCACTCTCGCCCAACAGCACGCTGCCGCCGTAGATTTCCGCCACGTCGCGCACGATCGCCAGGCCCAGCCCGGTCCCTGGCTTGCCCGTATCCAGCCGCGCCCCCCGCGCGAAGATGCGGGTGCGTTCGGCTTCGGGGATGCCGACGCCGTCATCCTCGATCCAGATGTCGCAGAAGCGCTTGTCGTCGGCCCGCGCGTCGATTGTCACGAACACGCTGCCGCCGCCGTATTTGGCGGCGTTTTCGATTAGGTTGCCTAGGATTTCGTCGAGATCTTGCCGTTCCACCGCCACGCAGGCGGTCTTGCTTCCGTCCATGTCGAGCCGGACTTGCGGGTACAGCCGGGTGACGGCGCGTTCGACTGCGCCGGCGCTGTCCCACACCACGCTGCGCGAATGGCCGGCAACGCGGCGGCCGACGGCGCGGGCGCGGGCGAGGTGGTGATCGACCTGGCGGCGCATCACGCCGGCTTCGCGGATTACCGTATCGGCCAAGTCGTCGGCGTGCGCGGTGGCGGCGTTCATCACCACGGTCAGCGGGGTTTTGAGCGCGTGCGCGAGGTTACCGGCGTGGGTGCGGGCCTCTTCCGCCTGGCGGTCGGCGTGTTCTAGCAGCAGGTTCAATTCCTCGACCAGCGGCTGGACTTCGTCGGGCAGCGGTTCGGTGACGCGGTTGGAGCCGCCGGTGCTGCCCCCGGTCCTGAGCGCGGCGATGGCGCGGCGGACGCGACGTAGCGGGCTGAGCCCGTACCAGGTTTGCAGCGCGGTCATCAGGAACAGCCCCAGCGCCAGGATCACGAAGCTCCAGAACAGGATCGAGCGGATGCGTGCGATCTGCCCGTTCAGTTCGGTGCGGCTGGCCGCCACCGCGAAACGCCACTGGATCGGACTGCCTGGCAAGACCACCGAGCGCTCGATCACGCGCAGCGGTTCGCCGCTGCGCTGGTCGCTGTCGAAGGCATGCGGCTGGCTGTCGAAGTGATCCGAATCGAGCTTGAGGCTGCTGTCCCACAGCGAGCGCGAGAGGAAATCCTCATGGCCCTTGCCGCTGATCTGCCAGTAAAGCCCCGAATTGGGCTCCAGAAAGCGCTGGTCGCCCAATGGCCGGTTGAAGAACACCTCGCCATCGGGCCCGATCTCGACCGAAGCGACCATCGCGGTGAGCATATAGCCGATCTGGTCGTCAAAATTGCGCGTGGCGAGCCCGGTCATCGTGCGATCGAGCGCAAACCCGCCCAGGCTCAGCAGAAGCAGCAGCCAGGTCGCGGCAATGACCAGCATGCGCTGCGACAGCGACCCGGTCGAGCGACTGCGTGCGCCCGATTTCGCAGGTTCGGCAGCAGCGCCGGGCCGTTGTGCCGGCAGCCGGGCATCGTGCAACCCGAGGATGACCGGCTCCACGCCCATATCAGTCCCCTGCCATCATTTGGGCATCAGCCGCGGCCCGGCTCGGCTGGATCATCGAGGCTGTAGCCCAGCCCGCGGATCGTGGTGATCACATCGGCGCCAAGCTTCTTGCGGATGCGCGTGACGAACACTTCGATGGTGTTCGAATCGCGATCGAAATCCTGATCGTAGATGTGTTCAATCAGTTCGGTGCGGCTGACCACCTTGCCCTTGTGGTGGAGCAAGTACGACAGCAACTTGTATTCCTGCGCGGTCAGCTTCACCGGTTCGCCCGCCAGCGTCACGCGGCCCGAACGCGTATCGAGCCGCACTTGCCCGGCGATCAGTTCGGACGACGAATTGCCCGAAGCACGGCGGATCAGCGCGCGCAGCCGGGCGATCAACTCCTCGGTCTGGAAGGGTTTGGCCAGGTAATCGTCGGCGCCGGCATCGAGGCCCGCGACCTTGTCAGACCACGAATCGCGCGCGGTGAGGACCAGCACAGGGAACTTGCGGCCTTCCTTGCGCCACATGCCGAGCACGGTGAGGCCGTCAATTTCGGGCAGGCCGAGATCGAGCACGACCGCATCGTATTCTTCGGTGCTGCCCATGAAGTGGCCGTCTTCGCCATCGACCGACAAGTCGACGGCATAGCCGGTTTGTTCGAGTGTCGACTTGAGCTGCTTGCCCAGGGTCGGTTCGTCCTCGACGATCAGGATGCGCATTGAGACCTTTTCCTCCGGACACCCGACATCAGCAGCGGGCGGGTTTGGAGAGACCATGCCCTCCGCAAGATGAACGATCAATGCGAGTTGCATGTTCCAAGGTCAAGCAACGTGCAGGCTCAGCGCGATTCGGAAATGATCTCGCCCGTGCGGGCATCGACATCGACGAACGTGACGCGGCCGTCGCGGATGAACTTGAGGCGATAGGCCATCGCGGTGGGATCGTATTCGGGGCCGAGATATTGCATACCCTGCTTGCCGGGCAGGACCTTGCGTTCGATCTCGCGGATCGAAAAGATCGTGCCGGCGCGCATTTCGCGGCGCGCTTCGCCCTGGGGATCGGGACGCGGATCAGGCCGTTGACCCGGCGGCGCCGCAACGGCGGATGACGCCACCAGCAACGGCGCCAAGGCGGCGACAAGCGGAAAGATTTTGCGGTGCATCATGGCTGCGATGCCTGCATTCATGCCATTGAACAAGGTGTGAATACCCGTGTTCGGGCTGGTTCATGCAACTATTTGCAGACACTATGCCGAATTGTCGCCACCCGCCGAATACCGTGCCGGGTGGACGTTGGCATTGCGACCGGCTAACCGCCCGGCCAATCATGGCAGTTGCACCAATTCTTTCGTGGGAAGGCCTCGGCCTCATCCAGGGCCAGGCCTCGACCGGTTGGCTGTTTCAAGGGATCGACCTGGCAATCGGCGCGCGCGACCGGGTGGCACTGATCGGCCGGAACGGCGCGGGCAAAAGCACGCTGCTGCGGCTGATCGCAGGAACGGTCGAGGCCGATCGCGGGAGGCGTGCGGTCCAGCCGGGGACGAAGATCGTCACGCTGGAGCAGGACCCGTTCTTCACCGGGTACGAAACGCTGATGGACTTCGCGCTGCACGGTGCCGACGCGCCGCCGCGGCACGAGGTGGAGGCGATTGCCGATCAGTTGGGCATCGACTTGTCACGGGTCTCCGAAAAGGCCAGCGGGGGCGAACGCCGCCGCGCCGCGATCGCGCGGGCATTGGCGCAGGAACCAGACCTGCTGCTGCTCGATGAACCGACCAACCATCTCGACCTCGCGGCGATCGACTGGCTCGAATCCTGGCTCCAACGGTACAACGGCGCGTTCGTGGTGATCAGCCATGATCGTACGTTCCTGACCCGGCTGACCAGGGCGACGCTGTGGCTCGATCGCGGATCGCTGCGGCGCAAGGACGTCGGCTTCGGCGGGTACGAGGCGTGGGAAGATCAGGTTTTCGCCGAGGAAGCGCGCAATGCCGACCGGCTCGACGCCAAGCTGAAGATCGAGGCGCATTGGCTCGAACGCGGGGTGACCGCGCGGCGAAAGCGCAACCAGGGACGGCTGGAGAAGCTATACCAGATGCGCGCACAGCGGGCGGCGATGCTCAATCCGACAGGCGTGGCGAAGATCAAGCTCGGATCGGATGACGTCAAGACCAAGGCGGTGATCGTAGCGGACAAGGTGACGAAGCGGTTCGGGAATCGCGCGATCATCAAGGACTTCACCTTGCGCATCCAGCGCGGTGACCGGATCGGCGTGGTGGGTGCGAACGGTGCGGGCAAGACCACACTGCTCAAGCTGCTGACCGGGGAACTGGACCCCGACGAAGGCACGATCACGCTGGCCAGGACACTCTCGGGCGTGATGATCGACCAGCAACGCAGCCTGATGGCGCCCAACCGCACGGTGCGTGAAGTGCTGGCCGAAGGCGGCGACTGGATCGACGTGCGCGGGGTGCGCAAGCATATCCAGGGCTATCTCAAGGACTTCCTGTTCGATCCGGGGCTGGTCGAAGCCAAGATCGGCACGCTGTCGGGGGGCGAACGATCACGCCTGCTGCTGGCGCGCGAATTCGCCCGGCTGTCGAACCTGCTGGTGCTGGACGAGCCGACCAACGACCTCGATCTCGAAACGCTCGACCTGTTGCAGGAGGTAATCGCCGATTACGAAGGCACCGTGCTGATCGTCAGCCACGATCGCGACTTCCTCGATCGCACGGTGACGGTAACGCTGGGTTTGGACGGTTCTGGCAAGGTCGATGTGGTGGCGGGCGGCTATGCCGACTGGCAGGCCCAGCGCAAGGTGGATGCGGCGGCAAAAGCAGCGCGCGTGGGCAAGGCCCCCCTCTCGCTTGCGGGAGCGGCCGGGGGTGGGCAGCGTCAGTCCACGACCTTTGTTGCGCCCCCTCCTCCGCCAGCCAGAGTGAAGCTGTCGTACAAGGACCAGCGCGACTACGAGATCCTGCCCGAACGCATCGAGGCACTGACCGCAGAAATGGTCATGACTGAGGCCGCGCTGGCCGACGGAGCACTCTACACGCGCGATCCCAAGCGCTTCGCCGCGCTCACCGCCGCGCTGGAAAAGGCGCGCGCCGAAAAGGACGCGGCCGAGGAACGCTGGCTCGACCTGGCCGAGCAGGTCGAGGGCTAGGCCCTCGCCAAACGCTCCGCCGTCCGTTCATCGATCCGCTTCTCCAGGATCGACAGCGGCATCGCGCCTTCCTTGAGCACCTCGTGGAAGTCCTTGAGATCGAACTTTGCGCCCAGCGCGGCTTGCGCCTTGGCGCGCGCTCGGGTCCAGGCGATGTGGCCGATCTTGTAGCTGCACGCCTGCCCCATCTGCGTGCAATACCGCTCCACTTCGCGCTGGCTGCGCGGGCGGGCGAAGCCGGTAGTGGCGACCATGTAATCGGTGGCCTTTTCGCGGCTCCAGCCCCGGGTGTGCAGGCCGGTGTCGATTACCAGCCGCGCCGCGCGGAACAGGAACGATTGCAGATAGCCGGCCTGCTCGATCCCGCTATAGCCGCCCAGTTCGTCGGCCAGTTGCTCCGAATAGAGCGCCCAGCCTTCCGAATAGGCCGAAAATCCGCCGGTCTTGCGGATTGTGGGAATATCGTTCGACCGCTGCGCCAGGCTGATCTGGAGGTGATGCCCGGGCACGCCTTCATGATACGTCAGCGAGGGCAGCGAGTACTTCGGCCAATCGCCGACATCCTTCAGGTTGATGAAATAGATCGCCGGGCGCGACCCATCGAGCGCGGCGCCGTAGTAATAGCCGTTCGACGCGCCATCCTGGATCTCGATCGGCACGCGGCGGATTTCGAGCGGTTGCTGGGGCAGCGTCGCGAAGGCGCGCGGCAGCAAGGTGCGCATCTTTGCCACGCCCGCGTTGAGGCTTTCGATCAGCTCCGCGCGACCCGCATCGGTATTCGGGTAAAGCTGCTCAGGCATGACGTTGAGCGCGGCCAACCGTTCACCCACGGTGCCCTTGGTCATGCCCGCCTTGGCCAGCAGCGGTTCGAGCCGCGCAGACAGTTCGGCAACTTGCGCCAGCCCGATCTTGTGGACTTCGTCGGGGGTAAAATTGGTGGTGGTCGCCGCTTCGAGCGCTGCGGCGTAAATCTCCGCCCCGCGCGGCAGGCGTTGTGCGCCATCGCCCACAGGCGTAGTCGGGCGCAGGCGCTTGAGCAGTTCGATCTGCCGATCGAGCGCGGGATAGACTTCGCTTTCGACGATCTTCGCCGCGCGCGCCTGCCAGTCTCCGGCCAGGCCCTTCTTGCCCGCGCGGTCAACCAGCGAACGCACCATCGTGCTCTCGCCCGCCGGCACGCCGCGCAGCTTGGCCATCTGCCCCAGCGTCAGGTCGAGCGACCAGCCCGGCGCCAGCAGCCCACGACTGGCCTGATCGCGCTGTTCCTCGCTGTCCTGATCGAGCGCGGTGCGAAACGCCGACAGCCGCGACAGATAGGCCTCGGCATCGGGGGCGGTGTCGATCGCGTGGCGGGTCGAGAGGAAATCGGGAATGTTGAAATAGGCGCCGCCCTGCTGGAATAACCGATAGGGCCGTTGGGCATCGTCAACGCCGAGCGTGGGCGCGACCAGCCGGCGGCTGAGCTGATACGTGACCACGTCGATGTTGAGCTTACTCGCCGGCGACAATGCCGCGCGATCAACTTTCGCCAGATCGGCCAGCGAAGTTTTCGCCTGCGCCAGGCCGGCAGCGCGACCGGCCGCGCTGCGATCGCTCAGCTTTGCCTTCATCCCCGCCCATTCACCCTTGTCGAGCCCGAGCGAGCTGACGCCTTCGGGCGAAAGCGCCAGTTGTGCGCGGAAGATGCCATCGAACAAAGCGTTGAGTGCCGCGTCGGCGGGGCGCGCTGTCGTGCCCATTTGCGCAAAGCCCGGTGTAGCCCGGCCTGCAATAGCCAGCGCGGCGGTGCCGGTGGCGAGAAACTGGCGTCTTTTCATGATAGCGGCCCCTTGTTTGTCAGTGGTCTGATCGCGCGCGTGCGCAGCGTCAACCGTGCAGCTTGCGCTCGCGCACGCGTTCGTCGATCCGCGCCTGCAGCATCGCGATCGGCATCACGCCTTCCTTGAGCACTTCGTGGAACCATGGGAGGCTGAACTTCGCGCCCAGCTCGGCCTTGGCCTTTTCGCGCGCGGCAACCCAGGCCGAGTGGCCGATCTTGTAGCTGCACGCCTGCCCGATCAGCGTGCAATAGCGTTCCACTTCGCGCTGGCAGCGCGGGCGGGCAAAGCCGGTGGTTGCCACCATGTAGTCGGTCGCCTTCTCGCGGCTCCACTTGTAATGGTGCAGGCCGGTGTCGACCACCAGCCGCGCTGCGCGGAACAGCAGCGATTGCAGGAATCCGGCCTGCTCCAGCCCCTTGTCGCCGCCCAATTCATTGGCGAGCTGTTCGGCGTAAAGCGCCCAGCCCTCGCCGTAGGACGAGATGAACCAGTTCTGGAGCGATAGCGGCAGATCGGGATCAGTGCGCGCATAGCCGCCCTGCAGGTGGTGCCCGGGAATGCCCTCGTGATAGGTCAGCGTCGGCAGCGAGTATCGCGGCCAGTCGCCCATGTCCTTGAGATTGATCCAGTAGATCGCCGGGCGCGAGCCATCGAGCGCAGCCGAATAATAATAGCCGTTGGACGCGCCATCCTGGATTTCCACGGGTACGCGGCGGATTTCGAGCTTCTCGTGCGGAATGTCGGAGAACGCCTGCGGCAGCCGCCCAGCCATCGCCTCGATGCCACTGTTGAGGCTGGCGATCAGTTCGGCGCGCGCGGCGTCGGTGTTGGGATAGAGCTGTTCGGGCGAATGGTTGAGCGCGGTCAACCGTTCGCCCACGCTGCCTTGCGTGAAGCCGCCCTGTTTGAGCACTGAGTTGAGCCGCGCGGTCAGATCGGCCACTTGCTCCAAGCCGAGATTGTGCACCGCTTCGGGCGAAAGTGTGGTGGTGGTCGCCTCGGCCAGCGCGGCGGCGTAGATCGCATCGCCCTGCTTGATCCGCCATGCGCCATCGCCTTCGGGCGTGGTGCGCCGCAGTTGCTCGACCAGCGCGATCTGCCGATCGACCGCGGGATAGACTTCGGCCTCGACGATTTTCGCTGCGCGGGCCTGCCAGTCGCCCGCGATGCCCTTGGCCTTGGCGCGCCGCACCAGCGATTGGACCAGCGCGCTATCCGCCGCCGCGCCGCCATGCAGCTTGCGCATTTGCCCCAGCGCGAGATCGAGCGACCACGCCGGCCCAACCAGCCCGCGCGGAGCTTGCGCGCGGCTCTCGGCGCTGTCCTGATCGAGCGCAACGCGGAAGGCCGCTAGCCGCAACAGGTAGGCCTCGCAATCGGCCGCTGTTTCGATCGTGTGCTGGCTGTCGAGCAAGTCGGGCACCGAGAAGTACGCGCCGCCCTGCTGGGTGAGCCGGTAAGGCGTCTGCACCGAATCGATGCCGAAAGTTTCCGACGAAGTGAGGCCCGTGCGGTAGCGATAGAGGAGCAGTTCGCGGTGGCGCTTGCCGGCCGCGCCCAGCGTGGCCGGATCGACCCGCCCGATCTCGGCGATGACCTTGTGCCCGAACGCGGCATAACTCTGGCGCGCCGAGGCATCGCGCGGATCGAGCATCGACTTGGCCGCGACCCGCGCGCCCTTGTCCAGCCCGAGGCCGGTGGCGGATTCGGGCGAGAACGCCAGTTCATCGTAAAACAGCGCATTCAGGCGCGTGGTCAGGGCACGGTCTGCCGGCGTACGCTCGGTTGCCTTGGTCACGGCGGCCAGCGCCACCCCCGGCAGCGCAGCCATGCCTGCAAATGCCCCGCCCGAAAGAAGAAAATTGCGCCTGTGCATCGCCCGTGACCCCGATTATCGTTTCAGCCGATACCGGGTGTCACGCGTTCCGGCCTAAGGCAAGCCGGGAATCTGCCGCATTATGTCGTTCGTCGAGCGGAGTTAGCCGTTCATCGGATGCGATAGAACCCGGCGATGCGGTCCAGCGCGATGGACAGCACCAGTTTGCCGCTGCGGGCCGGCCAGGCCAGCGCGCGTTCGGCCTGGGGCAGCCCCTCGCCCGCGCAGACCACCCGCCACAGGATGTCGGTCAACCCCGAGCCGGCTTCGGCGAGCGCGCGATCGAAGCGGTCCTTGGCCGCGATCTGGCGTTCACCCCCGGTCAGGCCCGCCTCGCCGCCGCCCGACACGCGCACCGGGTTCCAGTTCATCGTGATGCTGGGGCCGAGTTGCGCGCACTCCCAGTCGGCGCGCAGCCGTTCGCCCGCCTGATATTGTCGGTCGCTGAGGTGTCCGCGCGCATGGAGCCAAGTCAGCGGCGATTCGGCGAGGTTGACCGACACGGTGCGTTTGCCGCTGCCCGCCTCGCCACTGCTTCGCGGGCCTTCGCTGGTCAGTTCGCGTTCGACAAGCATGCGGTTCATATGTTGAGGCCCCGTTGGCGGATCGATCTACGAATGTCGGCTTGCCGCACGCCGACAATTGTAGGAAAGCGGAAAAAGTGCCAAACTGGTTCGTCAGCCAGTCGCCTGGTTCGGAGCTTCACCAAATGATCAACCGCATCCGCGACATTCGCCGACAGAAGGCCATGACGCTGGCCGATGTGGCGGCGGCCTGTTCGCCTCCCACCACCGCGCAAACCATCGGCCGGCTCGAGACCGGAATGCGCAATCTTTCGCTGGTGTGGATGAACCGCATCGGTGCTGCGCTCGGGGTGGAACCGGACTTGCTGGTCAAGGCCGACAGCGATGCCAGCCCCTCGATCGTGGCGCGGTTGACTGAGGCCGGCGCCGAGGCGCTGACCACGCCGATGGACGCGGTGCTGCCTAGCGAATTGTTCGGCAGCGAACGCCTTTCGGCGATGTTGGTAGAGGACAGCGCAGGCGAATACCGCAGCGGTGATCAGGTGTGGTTGCGGACTGTCGACCCCGATGCTTTCGCGCGCGCGCTGAACCGCGATGTGCTGGTGCCGCGCCCGGGCGGGCGGTTCGCGTTCGGCCGGATGATCGACCAACAGGATGGCCGGATCGCGCTGCTGCCGCCCGGCGCCGGAACGCGCCAGCAGGTGATCGACCGGCCGCCGTGGCTGGCGGTGGCGGAAATGCTGGTGCGACGCTTGTGACGGCGGCCGCACGCTTGCGCGTGCTGTCGCTCAGCACGCTGTTTCCGGCGCCGCCCCGGCCCGGCTTCGGCAAGTTCGTCGAATACCAGATGCGCGGCGTGGTGGAGCGGGGTGACACCGATCTGGTGATCATCAATCCGATCGGGCTGCCGCCGTGGCCATTGGTGCAGCGCGAGCCTTACCGCACGTTGGCCACTTGCCCGCCAACTTCGCAACTCGGGGCGGCGACCGTACACCACCCGCGTTTTCGCACGCTGCCGCTGTTGGGCGCGGACCGCAATCCGGCTCGGATTGCCAATGCCGTGCTGCCGCTGATCCGCCGGTTGCATGCCGAATGCCCGTTCGATGTGATCGATGCGCAGTTCTTCTTCCCCGACGGACCCGCCGCGATGCTGATCGCCGCCGATCTGGGCGTGCCCTTCACGATCAAGGCGCGCGGTTCGGACATTCACTATTGGAGCACGCGGCCGGTTGCGCTGGCGCAAATGCGCGAAGCCGCCGATCGGGCTAGCGGGATGCTGGCTGTGTCCGAAGCGCTTCGGCGCGACATGAGCGCGCTCGGGTTTCCGGGCCAACAAATCGCGGTGCACTATACCGGGCTCGATCACGCGCGGTTCCGACCGGCGCCGAGGGTCGATATGCGGCGCGCGATGGCGGAAAGATTCGGGCTGCCCGTCAATGGCCCGCTGCTGCTGACGCCCGGTGCACTGATAGCCATCAAGGGCCAGGCATTGGCTATCGAGGCGATGGCCAGCCTGCCCGAAGCGCATCTTGCACTGGCTGGGACCGGCGGCGACGAGGCGGGCTTGCGCACGCTGGCCGATCGGCTTGGGCTGGCCGGTCGGGTGCATTTCCTCGGTCAGGTTTCGCACGACGTGCTGCCGGATTTGATGGCGGCGGCCGATGTGGTGGTGCTGCCGTCCGAACGCGAGGGACTGGCGAACGTATGGATCGAGGCGCTCGCCTGCGGGACCCCGCTGGTGATCCCCGATATCGGCGGCGCGCGCGAAGTCGTCTGCACAGGCTCAAGCGGCCGAATTGCCGAGCGGAACCCTGCTTCTATTGCCGGCGCGGTCAGCGAATTGCTCGCTGCACGTGCCGATCAGACGGAGGTCGCAGCCGGCGCGGCGCGGTTCAGTTGGAACACCAACGCGGCCGAACTGGTCGCATTCTGGAACCGCATCGCCGGCCGCTAGGCGTCAGGCCTTGGCGGCTGGCGTATCCGACCCCTCGGTCGGCACGAAGCTCTTGGCAGTCACGTTCAGCCAGATCAACATCGGCGCGGCCATGTAGACCGATGAATATGTCGCCACGAAAATGCCCAGGATCAGCGCGGCCGAGAACCCGAAGATCACCTTGGGGCCCAGCAGCAGCAGCGCCAGCAGCGTGATCAGGATGGTCAGCGAGGTCATGATCGTGCGCGCCAGCGTTTCATTGACCGACAAATCGAGCAATTCAGCCATCGGCATCCGCCTGAATTTCTTCAAGTTTTCACGTATCCGGTCATAAACCACGATCGTGTCGTTCAGCGAATAGCCGATCACCGTCAGGATCGCGGCGACGATCGTCAGGTCGAACTCCATCTGCGTGATCGCGAACATGCCCACCGTCAGCGACACGTCGTGGACCAGGCTGAGCAGTGCCCCCACACCGAATTGCCACTCGAAGCGGAACCAGATGTAGATCGAAATCGCGATCGAGGCGAGCCCCAGCGCCTGGAACGCGGTCCACCCCAGTTCGCCCGAGACCTTGCCCGAGACCGAATCAACCCCGTCGATCCGCGCGCCAGGGTGCTTGGCGACGACCGCCGAGCCGATTGCGCGGCTCATCTTGTCGGCCAGGCCCGGGTCCTTGTCGCTGCCGTGGGGCAATTTCATGCGGATCGAGATGGCGTTGGGATTGCCGAAGCGCTGGATGATCGGTTCGCCATAGCCGAGCTGTTCGACTTCGCTGCGCACTTGCGCGACCGGTGCCTCGGCGCTTTGCGTGAAGGTCACGCGGATCATCTGGCCGCCGATGAAATCGACACCCAGGTTCAGACCGTGCGTGGCCACCAGCACCCAACTGAGGATCATCAGAATCGTGCTGACAATCGTGGTCGGCCACTGCCACTTGAGGAAGTGGATGTTGGTCGCATCGGGAATGAGCTTGAGCAGGCGCATCTGTTGGCCCTTAAATATTGATCGTGGTCGGGCGCGTGCGGCGCACCCACTGTGCCACCCACATCCGCGTCAGGAACACGGCGGTGAATACCGATGTGGCGATGCCGATCATCAGCACCACGGCAAAGCCCTTGATCGGCCCCGATCCGAACAGGAACATCAAGGTGGCGGCGATGATGTGCGTGATGTTGGCGTCGAAGATGGTGCGGCTGGCTTCCTTGTAGCCGATCTCGACCGCCTGGAACACCTTGCGGCCACGCTTGCGTTCTTCGCGGATACGTTCGTTGATCAGCACGTTGGCATCGACCGCCGCGCCGATCGTCAGCACGAAACCGGCGATGCCCGGCAGCGTCAACGTGGTGTTGAACACCGCCATCACGCCCAGGATCATCAGCACGTTGATGACCAGCGCGATGTTGGCATAGTTGCCGAAGCGGCCGTACGTGACCGAGATCAGCAGCAGCACCAGCCCGGTGCCCACCAGCATCGCGATCATGCCCTTGTGGATCGAATCCGCGCCGAGATCGGGCCCGACGGTGCGTTCCTCAACCACCTTGAGATCGACTGGCAGCGCTCCCGAACGCAGCGAAATCGCCAGTGCATTGGCGCTTTGCGTGGTAAAGCTGCCCGAAATCACCGCGGTTCCGCCCAGGATCGGTTCATTGATGTTGGGCGCCGAAAGCACCTTGCCATCGAGGATGATCGCGAACGGCTTCTTGACGTTTTCGCTGGTCAGCTTGGCAAACTTGGCGCCGCCTTCGGTGTTGAAGGTAATGTCGACGACCGGCTCGTTGGTCTGCTGATTGTTCGATTGAATCGCATTGGTAAGCTGATCGCCGCGAATGCCTCCCAGCCGCCGCACCGCGAGCCCGCCCGGGTTCCGCGTCTGATCAGCGTAAGGCACGATCTCGTCTCCCACCGGCGCAATCCCGCGCGCGATGTCGGAGGCCAGCGCGGCGGTGTCGACCAGTTTGAATTCGAGCTTGGCGGTCTGCCCGAGCAGGTTCTTGAGCGCATCGGGGTTTTGCAGGCCCGGCACCTGCACCACGATCCGATCCTGGCCCTGGCGGATAATGGTGGGTTCACGCGTGCCGAGTGCATCGATACGCTTGCGGACGACTTCGACCGCGGTATCCATCGCCTGGGTAATCGCCTTGTCGATGCCTTCCTTGGTCGGCGTCAATTCAAAGCGGTTGCCGTCGATCACATTGATCGTCCAGTCGCGCTGGCCGGTCAGGCCCACGCCATTGGTAAGCGGCAGGACCGCTTCGCGCACCGCATCGACCTGGCCCGGATTGTCGAGCGTGAAGCTCAGCGTGCCCTGGTTATTCGAAAAGTCATGGACCGAAATCGGTGTTTTCGCGCGCGACAGCGCAGAGCGCACGCTTTCTTCCATCGCTTCGGCCCGCTGGGTGCGGACTTGCGCGGGATCGGCTTCGAGCAGCAGGTGGCTGCCACCGGCCAGATCGAGCCCCATGTTGACCTTCGGGCTCGGCAATATCGACGGCCAGGCAAGCCCTGCGCCGGCAAACACCGACGGCATGGACGCAAGGATGCCGACGATCGTGATCGCCCACACCCAGATCACTTTCCAGCGCGGAAAATCGAGCATCTGGCTTACTTTCGCCCCATCGTCATGTTGGTCGTCGGGTCAGTCATTGGCTGGCGCATTGGTGCCGGATGCCAGCACGTCGCCGATGGTGGTGCGCACCGCGCGGACCTTGACGTTGGGCGCCAGTTCCAGCTCGACGATCTTGTCATCGAGCTTGATCACCTTGCCGATCAACCCGCCGGCGGTCACCACGGAATCGCCCTTCTTGAGCCCGCCCAGCTTGTCGCGCTGCGCCTTCTGCTGGCGCATCTGCGGGCGGATCATCAGGAAGTAGAATACAGCCACCATGCCCACGATCGGCAGCAGGTTGAGCCACCACGGCGGATCGCCCGCTGGCGTCGCGGCAAGGGCGAGGATGTGCAAAGTGGACAGGCTGGTCATGGTGACAATAGGTCTCGTCGTGGATCGGGATGCGCCGAGAAAAACTACCCGGCCAGGGATTTCCGGGCCGGGGCCGATAGCCCTGCGAATGGGGCGGGCGACTAGCAGCAATGCCGGGGCATGGCAATCGACGCTGCGGAAACGGCGGGCACAGACTGCAACTGCACCATGCCCTGAAACCAATCGGTCGCTGGTCTCTTGCCAGCGCGCAGCTTGCCACCTATAGGCCCGCGCTCGGTCGGGACGTAGCGCAGCCTGGTAGCGCATCACACTGGGGGTGTGGGGGTCGGAGGTTCGAATCCTCTCGTCCCGACCAATAAATCAACAACATAGACGATATTTTTCCCCTGCTGGGGTCTGCAAAATTCCGCTGGTGGTGCGCTGGTGTTGCAAAGTTTCGGAACAAAGCGAAACCATATGGTTCGATTTGCATCCCGAGATTCGCGCGTTGCATCCATCCCTCATCGCGTAGGTCGACCAGAAGTACCCCTCATAGCTGGGGCTGCACGGCTATTTTGGCCAAGTATCGGGGAATAGCCCGGTCAGCCTTTTAGGCCGCTGCCATCGAGTGCGATGTGCGACGTTGCCCTCAGTTGGTCGACAAGCAGCAGGACTGGTCCGACCGCCGCGTCCGACGTCGCGCAAGGCGCGGCTCGTTCATGCAGCTTGGCCTGTCACCAGCGCGCCGCCCGACTCTCAAAGTGCGGATCTTGTACCGCGCGCTGCTCCTATTTACCGCTTCGAGCCGGTTACAATCAGCCTGCCATGACTTCATATTCAGTATCGCCGCTTCGGGCGGGATGAGACCCACTCTGCGATTTCACTCGCCCTCCAACGAATGCGGCCAGCGCCGAAGTCGATCGACGCCGGAAAGTTGCCATTCTGAACCCTCCGCAAGATGGTCGTTCGACTTCGGATACCAGCGATTTTCATGACATCAGTGCAGGTGAGCAATTCGGGCACTGACATCGTCGCCTCATTTGTAGGGGTGGAAATTCCAAGGACCAGGCCGCCAGAGGAAAGGTGCCCGCGCTCCGCCCTGATTAACGCCGGGTGCGATTAAGCGAGGCTTGAGACGGATTTGCTGAACCGGTGCCGGTTGGACGATGTCCATTTGAATGTCAGCGCTCCCCCGGAAGCTGAGGTAGTCCCGCTTCGCCAAACGAAAGGTCGCGTCAAGCCAGATCGTTGATTTGATCGCTGACCGAGCGGGCAACGAGCGCGGCAGACCCAACGCCCCACCGAGGTTTTATTTCAGCCGGGCGGTCGCCAAGCTGAAGTACGAACGCGCCGGGAACGGAGCGGAATAGCTCGCCGAGGTAGCCAAGGGTGCCACCCTCCATCCATGCCAGGGTGACGTCCTCGCTTGCAAACAATGCCAACAGAAGTCCAGCTTCAGCCGATAGACCGGTTCCCTCTAGGATCTGAAGAGCCTCGGCGACCGTGATGGCGCGACCGCCGGCGAGAACACGGTGCAGTGTGTCGTTGTTCATGCCCGCGCGGCGCGCAATTTCCCGGCGCGACAAGCCGCACGCGGTAACTGCGTGAGACAGTACGCGCAGGAGCGAGGTAACCTTTTCCGGGGTGGGACGTGCGTCCATGGCTTTGTCCCAGTCGATGCTGTTTGCACCAGCTAGGCAAACCATGAGGCTGTATGAAAACAAAAAGAACATATAAGGAACAGAGAGGATTTCATATCGCCGGCCGAATCACCTCGCACAGCCAAAATGATCTTTGATGGCTGAGCCGGGTGCCGCGCTGGCTTCGGAGCGAGCCATTTTGGTCAACAACCGCCACCGGATGGCTCTGACCTGCCGCTGCCAACAGAAAATCGGCAAAAATTTCGCACTCGATCACCCCTCCTTGTGCTTCCTGCTTTCCTACACCCCGCGCTGCTCCAAGCAAAGAACATACAGCGAACAAATGCTCGCTGCCACCAATGTTTAACGGAGCACCCTCACATGAAGACCTCGACTCTCAAGGCCCGCACCGCAAGCGCCCTCGCCGGCGTGCCTCAGCTCGCTGTGCCGTTCGGCATCGCCACGCTCGTCGCCACCGCTGCCTATGCCGGCGCCGACACCACGTTCGGTCCGGCGCTCGCCAAATTCACCGATTTTCTCGAAGGCTCGGGCGGCAAGATCATCACCGTGATGAGCCTCGCGGGCGGATTGATCGGGCTGGCCTCGGGGCGGTTTTCGCTCGGCCAGGTCGCGGTGCCGGTCGGCGTAGGTATTGGCGTCGGTACGGGGGTTCCGATCGTCACTTCGGTGGTCACCGCGGTCATCTGACCAACTGGCAACCGAAGAGGAGGGCGGCGCCGCCATGGCCGACCGGTACATCGTTCCCCAGCGTCTCGATGATCCTGAACTCATCGGTCTTTGGACCATCGACGAGTTCGCCGGGATGATCGTCCCATTCGCCTAGGGAATTCTCGCGCAGCATATCTTTATCGGCTTGGCGCCTGCGAGCGGAGCCTGTTTTTCGCTTCGGAAGGCGAAGGCCGGCCGAGCGGGCTCCTGGGTTCGCCATGCCGCCTACTGGTACCTGTCGGTCGCGCCATCGCTCGCGGCCAACACGCGGCAGATGTTTGGCATCGACAAGCGCCAGCATGGCCTTGCGGCGGCGCTCGCCGGCCTCGACCGCGAACTTGCCCTTGGCGCCGGCACGCACGATGAGCTTTTGCAGCAAACCGTGTGCCGCGATGCTGGCCTTGAGTTCGGCGTCGGCGGCCGGGTCAGAGTGTCGGCGCACATTGCGTGGGCTTGCCACTAGCTTGTTCAGTGGGATCGATTGGATCATGGGACTGCTCCTGATTGAGCCGCTGCACGCCGACCACCGACGCACCCTGGGCTCATCAGCGCAAAAGCCTCCTCACCTCTGATTAATCATTCGCCGACAAGCGCAGCTCAGATGTTGCCGGTTACCGGTGAACAAAGGCCCGGGCAATCCGACAGGCGTCGCTTGACACTTGTCGTAATCAGACATAAATTAAGCCGTGGAAATCGAGAGCATCAGGCACAAGGCGCTGGGGGCATTTGCCGAAACCGGCAAGCCAAAGGGGCTGCCGGGTAATCTCGTCATCCGGTTGCGCAACATGCTCGCGTGGCTCGATGTGATCGAGGGGGCGGACGAACTGCTCATGCCGCCCAATTTTGGAGCGCATCAGTTGAGTGGCGATCGGCAAGGCGTGTGGTCGCTGACGGTGACCAGGAACTGGCGGATGACATTCCGGATCAACGAAGGCCTTGCCATCGAAGATCTCGATCTGGAGGATTATCACTGATGGCTATCAAGCTTCACAAGAGCTTTGCCGTTCATCCCGGTGAATGGCTCCGTAGCGAGATCGTCGAGCCGCATGGCCTGAGCGTCACGGTTGCGGCGGACAAGCTCGGCGTGTCCCGCCAGGCGATGAGCAGCCTTCTCAACGGCAAGGCTGGGCTCTCTGCCGAAATGGCGATCCGGTTCGAGAAGGCATTCGGTGTCCGCGCTGATACGCTCCTGCGCATGCAAATGGCGCACGACCTCGCCGAGGCCCGAACCAATGAAGCCAGGATCAAGGTTGACCGGATTGCCGCGTAAGGTGTGCTCAAGTTTGAAACGGCGGTGGAAGACCGGGCCCCGCAAATTGCGAGGCCCGGAAGCCCGATCACCCGTTGACCTTGTCCTTGATCGCCTTGGCGGGTGCGAAGGTCACCTTCTTCGATGCAGCAATCTGGATCGTGGCGCCGGTCGAGGGATTGCGGCCTTCGCGCGCAGGCGTGCTCTTGACCTTGAACTTGCCAAAGCCGTTGAGCGAGATTTCGTCACCCTTGGCAGCGGCATCGGCGATTGCCGAGAAAACCGCATCGACGAGCTTGCGCGCATCGGCCTTGCTGAGGTTGTGGTCGGTCGCGATGGCTTCGGCGAGATCGGCATTGTTCATGGACTTGGACCTTTCGAATTAACTGGGCGCGCTGCCTAGCCGAGAACGGGTCGGAATTCCAAGCTCAGCGACATCTGGGCAAACGGTTCAGCACAATTGCCCAAGAACCAGCGCCGCTTCACCGACTGGCACGAACAAGCGTGTCTGGTATCGAATGATCTCCGTGAAACAGCCCTTGGCCTTGTACCAGTCGAGCCTCGCCGGAGACCACCCGTCGGTCGGCTGCCGTGAACTCCCGCGCAGGAGAGGTGTCGACGACTCCGAAAACATAGGGAATTTCGCTGGAATGAAACGCCCCATATTTGGCCGCGTCCGGCCCGGGTTCGGCATGGGTGAAGAGATAGCCGTAAATCGGAAACTTCGTGGCAAGCCGGCGCTCCTCTGCCCATAGCAACATCGACGCCATGCCGCAGTCGCGTACCCCCGGTGTCGGTGCAACCGGCGGCCCGGCATTGCCGCCGAACTGTGCAAGCGCTGGCAGCGAGCCCAATCCTGAGGCAAGCGCGATCATCCCGCATGTCAGCACAAATCGTCCGGAGCGTCCCCTGAAGGTAGCAGCGTGCCGGGCGGGACCAGTGAAATCGTTCAATTTGCGCAATTTGGTCTCCAGGGTTTGTGCGCTCACCCAGCCGTTTCTGATCGGCGAGCGCAGGGAATTTTCAGACCTTCTTGCTGACACCGATCTGGAACAGCCGAAACACGCACGGCGTAAGGCTTCTCGCATTCTGGAGTTGCGGTCGTTTCGCGCCGCGTTCTCGCGTGCCGTTGTTTAGCGTGCCTTCAACGCTCTGACCTCGCCCTGCTGCCGACCACAGACCGATCATTGAAGAAAGAAAAGTCCGCCGACGGCTTGGCGTAAAGCCTGCACCGTCGACGGACCCAGTTTGGGCGGTTCCCCTGGGAGGGAGATAGGCCGCCGAAAAATCATCGCACCACAATGCGAACCCGTGCGAGGTTCTCGATGCGCGCATAAGGAGTCTTTGCATCGCCCTGCCGCTGCAAAGCGCCACGAAGCGCAACGAAGTAAGCGCCAGGCTTGGTGAAACTGTGCTTGATCGAGACGGTTGCAACTCTCGCGGCGCGACCGATTTTGGATCGTTCCGAAAAAGTGCCGGTGCCATCGAAGTCCCACTCGGCGGCGACGACCTGCCCTGCCCCTGACGGCACCGAGATCGTGCCGGTTAACCGACAAGACGCTGCTTGGCCTGCCCACTGCGCGAAACCAGATAGACCTGAGCGACGTCAGCCCCGGCGCGCTGGCCGGTAAGCCAGGGGTCTTCCGAAAGATATTCGAACGTCCGGCCATTGCGCGGATCGCGCATCAGGTTGGCACCGCCCGCCAGAAGCACGTTGAAGCCCTTGGCGCGCGCCTCGCTGCCGATCATGGCGCCGCCGGAATGCAGCAAGTCGGCGTTCCAGGTCGCGGCCTGCGCCAGGCCCGAGGGCAGCGCTGTTGCGCCATCATGTCGCAAACCCCCGAGCCATGCGACCCCAAGGCTTGCATCGGTTTCGGTCAGCGCCGGCACATCCAGTCGCGGCAAGCCGGGCACG
>NZ_JANXWG010000155.1 GCF_025351285.1 Novosphingobium sp. | reverse complement strand
TCATCAGGATCGCGTCGATGTTGCCGCCGGTCTTGAGCCCGAACAAAGTGCCGCGGTCGAACAGCAGGTTGAACTCGACGTAGCGGCCGCGATATTCGAGCAATGCCTGGCGGTCGGCATCGGTGAACGGCTGGTCCATGCGGCGCCGCACGATTTGCGGGAAGATGTCGAGGAACGCTTCGCCGACATCTCGGGTGAAAGCGAAATGGGGTTCGAAATGATCTTCGAGCCGGTCGAAAAAAATTCCACCGACGCCGCGTGCGACCTGGCGGTGGGGTAGCCAGAAATACTCCTCCGCCCATTTCGAGAAGCGCGGATAGAAGGTCGGGTCGTGCGCGGCGCAGGCGGCGCGCAGGCGCGCGTGGAAGGCGGCCGTGTCTTCGTCATCGGGAAGGGCGGGGTTCAGGTCTGCGCCGCCGCCGAACCAGCGGCGGGTGGTCGTCAGGAAGCGCGTATTCATGTGGACCGCGGGAACGTGCGGGTTGGCCATGTGCGCAACCAGGCTGATGCCGGTGGCGGTAAAGCCGGGGTTGTCGACGCTGGCGCCGTGCATCGTCTTGGCAAATTCAGGCGAGAACGCACCGTGGACGGTCGATACGTTGACGCCGACTTTTTCGAACACCTTACCCTTCATCAGGCCCTGGACGCCGCCTCCCGTTTCCGCATCCTCGCCCTCGACCGCATCGCGCTTCCACGGAGTGTATCCGAACGACGCGTCGCTGCCGTTCTCGCGCTCGATCGCTTCGAATTCGGCGCAGATGCGGTCGCGCAGGCTTTCGAACCAGGCGCGTGCTTGGGAAGTGGCTTCGGTCCAGTCGGTCATGCGGTCCCCGTTCGATTGCAGTGACGCTCGCTTGCCAAAGCTTGGGCGCTGCGGCAAGAGCGGGGCATGGTTCCTGTTTCGTTCGCCCCGTTCGACTTTGCCGGCCAGGAATGGGCGTTTGCCGATGCGCGCGCATTGTACTGGCCGCGCGAACAGGCGTTGCTGGTGGCCGACTTGCACCTTGAAAAAGCCAGCTTTTACGCCAGTCACGGGCAGATGCTGCCTCCGTACGACAGCCGCGAAACGCTCGAACGCCTGGCTATGGCGATCCGCGCCACCGGCGCACGTCGGGTATTCTGCCTGGGCGACAATTTCCACGACAGCGCGGGGATCGACCGGATGGAACCCCACGCTGCCGGGATGCTGGCCGCGCTCACCCGCGCGACCGACTGGGTGTGGGTAGCGGGCAACCACGATCCCGCGCTCGACGCCGCGCTGATGGGGGCGCCCGGGCGCAATACCGCGCCATTGGTGGGCGGGACGGTGGTGGACGAATTGTCGCTTTGCGGCGTGATCCTGCGCCACCGCGCCCGCGCCGGCGAAACCGCACCCGAGCTTTCGGGGCATTACCACCCGCGTTTGCGAGTCGCGCTAAAGGGCCGGCGGATCGCGCGGCCGTGCCTGGTGATTGCTAATGACGGCCACCTTGCGGGACGCATGATCCTGCCGGCATTCGGTTCGCTGACCGGGGGCATGGACGCTGGCGCGCCCGAAATCCTCGATGCGATGCAGCCTGCCGCAGCGATCGACGCGCTGCTGCCCACCGCCAACCGGCTGGCGCGCTTTCCGCTATGGCGCCGCGCCGCGTAGTCATCAACTGTTTCGGATATCTGTTTTTGGGCGAAATCGTCACCATATTGCCGCTTTATCGCTTGTCACTTTATGATATGAGCGCGCACGCCTTTCGGATTCCACAGCAGGAGATAGCACAATAGCCCCCCCACCCCGGCGCATGATGACGCCACCCGTCAAGAGCGGGCCAAAATACAACGCGATGATCACCGTACCCAAGGTGCGCGTGATCGACGAAAATGGCGAAAACCTGGGCGTCATGTACACCCGTGAAGCGATCGATCAGGCGGCCGAAGTCGGTATGGACCTGGTTGAAGTCTCGCCCAACGCCGATCCGCCGGTTTGCAAATTCCTTGATGTTGGCAAGTTCCGCTACGAAGCGCAGAAGAAAGCCAACGCGCAGCGCAAGACGCAGAAGACGCAGGACATCAAGGAAATCAAGATGCGTCCCAACATCGATGATCACGATTACGATGTGAAGATGCGCAACGTCAGCCGCTTCATCGAAGATGGTGACAAGGTCAAAGTCACGCTGCGCTTCCGCGGGCGTGAATTGTCCCATCAGCAACTCGGCATGTCGCTGTTGAAGCGCGTGCAGGACGATGTAGCGGAAATCGCCAAGGTCGAAGCCTATCCCCGCATGGAAGGCCGCCAGATGCTGATGGTGCTTTCGCCCAAGTAAGCACTGCGGCACGGCCGAACACATTGACCCGCGCGCGACTCCGGTTGCGCGCGGTTTTTTGTATCTGCGCTGCAAAGGCGCGGTCACGCGACAGAATCAGCGATCTGTCGGGTGGCGCCCCTGTCAGGAACCAGTTACACTGGAAACCATTCACCGGGGCAGCCCCGGCTTTGTCCGCAGAAGGTGCTCTGCCCATGACCGATTCGATCCCGCCGCGCCGCATGGCCAAGCCCGCCTTGACCACGCTCGGGGGCCGCAAGCTCCAGCCTTCGACGCTGATGATGGGGCTCGGCTATGATCCGGTCCTGTCCGAAGGTGCGCTCAAGCCGCCGATCTTCCTCACCAGCACGTTTGCGTTCCGCAGCGCTGCCGATGGCAAACGCCACTTCGAAGCGATCACCGGCATCCGGCCCTGGGCAGAGGGCGATGGCGCCGATGGCCTGGTCTATTCGCGCTTCAACGGTCCGAACCAGGAAATCCTGGAGGACCGGCTGGCGGTGTGGGACGGTGCAGAGGACTCGCTGGTGTTCTCGTCGGGCATGTCGGCGATCGCCACGCTGTTGCTGGCGTTCTGTTCGGAAGGCGATGTGATCCTGCATTCGGGCCCACTTTACGCGGCGACCGAGGGCTTCATTGCAAAAACGCTGTCGCGCTTCGGCGTCGGCTATGTCGATTTCCCTGCAGGCGCCGAACCCGCCGAGATCGAGAACGCACTCGAACGTGCGCAAGTTCTGGCCCGCGCGCAAGGCGGCAAAGTGGCGATGATCTATCTCGAAAGCCCCGCCAACCCTACCAATGCGCTGGTCGATATCGAGGCCGTTGCGACCGCGCGCAATGCCATGTTCGACGGCCGGGAGAGCGTACCGCCGATCTCGATCGACAACACCTTTCTGGGGCCACTGTGGCAGCACCCGCTGGAGCACGGCGCGGATATCGTGGTCTATTCGCTGACCAAGTACGTCGGCGGGCATTCCGATCTGGTTGCGGGCGGGCTTTCGGGCGCCAAGCGCTGGATGGACCCGGTGCGGATGCTGCGCAACACGATGGGCACGATCTGCGATCCCAACACCGCGTGGATGCTGTTGCGCAGTCTGGAAACCGTGGAACTGCGCATGACCCGCGCGGGCGAGAATGCCGCCAAAGTCTGCACCTTCCTCAAGGATCACGCCAAGGTGGAGGGTCTCGGCTACCTCGGCATGATCGCGGACGCGCGCCAGCAGGACATCTACGCGCGCCACTGCAAGGGCGCGGGCAGCACGTTTTCGCTGTTCATCAAGGGCGGCGAGGCTGAATCGTTCGCGTTCCTCGATGCCTTGCGCATCGCCAAGCTCGCGGTCAGCCTGGGCGGCACCGAAACGCTCGCCAGCCACCCCGCGGCGATGACGCATTTGTCGGTGCCGGCCGCGCGCAAGGCGGCGCTGGGCATCACCGACAACCTGGTGCGCGTGTCGATCGGCATCGAGGACGCTGACGATCTGATCGCCGATTTCGATCAGGCGCTGGCGGCGGTCTAGTGCAAAGGCGTCAGATAAGGACGGGTTTTAGCCCCGGTTGATCGGGATAGACCGCGCGGATCAGCCGCGCCGGTTCTTGTCCGTAATGCTGCGCCAGCGTGCCGGCGATCAAGGCCTCCATTGCCATGGTCGGCTTGAGATCGCGGTTTTCGTAAAGCGCGCCTGCACCCAGCCCCGGCCAGTCTGCATGGACCCTGCCAGCGCTTAATGGGCCGCCGACACGCATTCCCCCGCCCAGCACCAGGGCCGCGCTGCCGGTGCCGTGATCGGTCCCTTGCGTGCCGTTGACCGCCGCGGTTCGCCCGAATTCGGTGGCGACCACCACCATCGTGTTGGCCCATAACGGCCCGAGCCCGTCAGCCAGTGCACCGATCATGGCGTCGAGGTTCTTCAACTGACCATTGAGCCGGGCAGGTTGCGCGGTATGGGTGTCCCAGCCGGTGGTCTCGATCATCATCAGCCGCGCGCCGTCGGCAGGTTCGAGCAACGAGGCCGCCAACTTGCCGATCTGCGCGCCACCCCCGCCTCCACCATTCGGGCCTGCGGCGTTGGCACCCGCTTGTCCGGCAAGCGCCCGCGTCGCCAACGCGCTCTGCCACAGCCCGGCCAGTTGCGGATCGCCCGCGTAAAGCGCCGAAACGCGGTTGAACAAATCGCCTTGCGGCTGCGGCAGCGCGCTTGGCGCATAGCTTGATACCGCTACGGGCCCGCGCAAGGCCATCGGCACTTCGGGCGCCAGCGCCAGCGCGTTCCCCGCCTGCCCCGGCAGCGCACCCGCCAGCCGGTTCATCCAGCCGACCTTTTCGGCATAAGCCGCCGTCCCGCCGGTTTCGAGGATGTTCTGTCCGTCGAAGTGCGAACGATCGCGGTAGGCAGACGCCACCGCGTGGACCGCTAGCGCCTGCTTGCCATCGAACAATTGCCCCACGCGGACCAGCGCCGGGTGCAGGCCGAACATCGCGTCGAGCCGCTTGGCGCCCGCCAGCGAGTCCGCAAGCGCGCCGCGCAAGCCGGCAAAACCGGGATCGCCCAGCGGCGGGACAATATGCAACCCGTCGGCCGCGCCGCGCTGGATCACGAACACGAAGCGCTGGTCGGTTGGTGCCGCAGCGTAAGCCATGCGCGGTGCGAAAGCACTCGCCGCCAGACCGGCAACGGCGGACGTGAGGAACGAACGGCGGCGCAACAGGAGGGGTTCGGTCATCTTCAGCACCTCAGCATTTCGGGCGTAGCGAACAGCAACGACATCGCCTGTTTGGGGCTTTCAGCATTCTCCAACGCGGCGCGGGTCGATGGCAAAAGCGCGGTGCCGAAAAGCTCGGGCGCGAGCTTTCGTGCGTCTGCGTTGGCAGGCAGGATCGTGGCGAAACGCTGCGCCAGTTCTACCCGGCGCAGCAACGCATCGGGCGCCGCCCAGCTTGCCGCCACATCGTCCCACCCGGCCGGCGAACCCGATTTCCACACTGGCTGACCAAGCTGGTTGAACCAGTTGGCGAACTGCTTGTCGGGAATGTCGCCGGGGATCGTGCCGTTCTTCGTGCTGGTGGCGCGCAGGGCGGCCACGGTCCACAGCCACGGATCGCGGAACTTGGCGGGTGCCGGCGCCCAGCTTTCGGGCGCATCGACCAACGCGCGATAGACCGTCGGCAAGTCGCCCCCGCTTGTCAGGTATGCCTTTTCGAGCCGGGCGACCAGCGCGGGCGGGGGATCGTCGGACACGAAATGCCGTGCCAGCTTGGTCGCCAGATGCCGTGCGGTAGCCGGATGCCGCGCCAGATCGGCCAGCACGCTGCGTGCCTGCGCTTCACCGTCCTGCGCATAGTGTTTGCCCAGGATCGTGCGCGCGCCGGGTTCGTGCAGTTGCGGGGAAAAGATGAAATCGCCCGGCGCGGTATCGCTCTGCCGCCGCGCGAATGGCCCGGCGCCCAGTCCCGATACCGTCCACCCGGTCAGCGCCCGCGCAAACTCGGTCACGTCTGCCTGCGTGTATCCCGAACGCACGCCCAGGGTATGCAGTTCGAGGATCTCTCGCCCCAGGTTCTCGTTGAGCCCGACCTTGCGGTTGAGCGCGCCCGCCCTGGCCCCGGCCCGGCTGCCGAAGGGACTGCCCGGCCCGACCGAGCGCGCCTGATCCAGGAACAGCAGCATCGCAGGATGCTGTTCGACCGCGATGAGCATATCCTCGAACTTGCCGGTCACGTGCGGGCGGATCGCCTCGAATTCCATCAGCCCGGCAAATGCGGTGGAATCGAGCTTTTCGACCGAGACTGCGAAGTGGTTCGCCCAGAAATGCACCAGTCGCTCGACAAACGGCGTGTCGGTGGCCACTGCGCTGCGCACCCGCACGCCGACTTGCGCGATATATTGCGCGCGCGCGAACTGGCGCATTTCAACGCGCGCGGCCTTCTTGGCGTCGCTGACCGGAGCCTTTCCCGGTACGACGGACTGGACAGCCATCGCCTCATTTCCGGCCGGAGCGGTCGCAGCCATCCCGGCTTTCGCTTCCTTCGCCGCAGCCATGATCGCCGCGCGATATTCCAGGATGTCCTCCGCCACAGCCCCGTGCGAAGCCAAGCCGTCGCCACCGGGCATGGTTGCAGTGTAGCGGGCGAATTGCCCAAGCAGGTAACCACGAGGATCAGCCGGAGGCGCTTCCCACGGGCGGCGCCCCAGTCCGAAACGGTTGAGCGCGATTGCTTGCTTGTCCATCGGCGTGCCCTCTGTGCGACTTGCAGCACATTAACGTCCGACTGAGCCGAACCCTTCTGTAATTGTTGTCGCAAGTCGTCGCCGGGTAGCGCTTTCTACCCGTGCGCGCCGAAGTGATTGGAAATCGCCACCGCAATCCGCAAGTTCAGTTTGTGCGCGCGTTCGATCGGGTCGATGAAGCGCGCGCGGATGGCGCCGTAGTCCTCGCCGCGCTGGTCGGGGTAATCGCTGGGTTCGTCGACCGCGAAATCCCCCAGTTTCGGTTCGACCACCGGGTATGCGCGGCGCAATTGCGCCAGTGCATCGTCGACCCGCAGCGAGAGCACCATTTCGAGCACGTCATCGCGGCTGACATCGTTGGAGCGCGAGAACGGCGGTACCTCCACCGCGCGCAGGAACATATGCATCAAGAGCGACAGCCGCAGCGCCTGGAGCAGCCCTATCGCGCGGCGTTCCTCGTCCATCACGGGATCGCGCTCACCCCCAAGGTGTTTGGCGGCAGTCCCGCCCGGCACCAGCGACAGCAGCCGGTGCAGCTTCATCCAATCGACCCGCAACCGCGATACCAGCCGCCGGAACACGCCTGCGCGATCGTCCTTGGTCAGGTAATCGGCCAGCGCCATGCACGCGGTTTCAAGCCGGTCTTCGGTGCCGCGATAGGGGCGGCTGGCCCAATAGGCTGAATTGAACAGTTCGCCATGCGCGGCCACGGTCTTGATACTGGCCAGGCCATTGGCGGCGCGCAGCAGCCGGACCAGTTGCTGGCCGCGCGTGGAATTGCCCAGCAGCGCGGCAATGGCCTCCACCTCGTCACCACCCGCGGTTCCGGCGCCGGCGATGATGTTGACCGGGTAACCAAGCTGCTGGAGGATTGCGTTGTGCGGGATCGCGCGGATCTGGCGCAGGCTCATCGAGCGATCGGCACCGATATCCGACTGGCGGCGCGCCACGCGACTGCCCGTAACCTTGAGCAAACCGAGCCCGAACGCGGTGACAGCGCGCGCATATGTCGCGGATTCGAGCTGTTCGCGCTGGACCCTACGGATCGCGCGGTAGAAATCGAGGCTGAGATCGGTGCGATCGTAGAACGGATCGCGTTCCGGGGCTTCGGCGGCCAGTTCGGCTTCGGCTTCGGCGATGCGGGTCAACGTGGCGAGCGCGAGTTCGGCGTTGCGGAAGAACAGATAGCCATCGCCGCCCTGGAAGCTGGCTTCGGGTTCGAGCATGACGCCCGCCTTGGCAAAGCGCGCGCGTGCCCAGCGCGAGAGCGGCCAGGTGAGGCGATCGAGAATACCTCCTGGATGCGTGCCGCGGCCCATGCTTTCGCCGTGAGTGTTGAACACCAGCGCCGCGACGTCGGTGAGGCCGGTGGACGCCATCGCCGCGGCCAGCCGGCCCTGCAACCGTTCGATCGCGAGCGCAGCGGGAAGCTGGCCCATGAACCGGCCCGCGTCGGAAAACCCGGTCTGGATCGACACCCGTCCGCGCCGGCGGGCATAAGCGGCGTAGTGCGGCTCGCCCAGCAGCGCCTCGAGGAAACGGCCACCATGTTCCAGCGCGGCTTCGGTTTCGAACAGTGGCGAAACGTCGACCTTGTCGGCGATCCCGAACAGTTCGGCGAAGTAGAGCGCCGCCAGCACCGTCACCGGTTGTTCGCATTCGGCGATCAGCATGCGGATCGGCGCATCGGCGTCGATATGATGCAGGATCTGCGCCATCGCGAGGAACTGGCGCATCGCAGTCGAGGTTTCGAGCGCGAGCGCGGCGAAGTTGACGCGCAACGGCCTGGTTGCGCCCAGAAGTTCACGCAGCCGCGCGATTGCGCCCTGGCTGGCCAAATCCAGCGTGCCGTCGGGGTCGATCCGCCGGCGCAGCGCGTTGTGGAGTTGCGAGGCGTTGACACGGAAATGGATCCACCCCAGCCCCAGCCCATCGGCGCGCATTGCAGCAACGAGCGTGGCGAGGCCTAGCGCCCGCGCCTGATCGCCAGAAGAATTTGTAGCGGCCAGCGCCTCGGCGTCGATCGCGGCGATGACCGGCGCCAGGCTGAGCAGCTTGTCGGGGTGCTCGGCGGTAAGTGCGTTGGCGGCATCGCTCAGCGCCGCGGGATCGTCGAGCGGCATGGCGAAACGGTCGGCCATGTCCGCGCTGTATGCATGCGCACCGCGCAAGGTGCCCAGCAGCGCATGGTCGGGATCGATGCCGGCAAGCTGGTCAACATAGCCTTCAAGCCGCCACGCCTTTTCGCGCATCCGGTATGACAGGCTGGTGGTCCAGCCGATATCGGTGCGGCCGTCCATGTCGTAACCGACCCAGGTGGCGAAGCGGTACGGCATCGGCTTGAATTCAAGCCAGCGCTTGGGCCAGCGGGCGCGAGCGTGGCCGAGCAGCGCGGCTGTGATCCGATCGCGCGCCGCGGCGGCGGTGCGGATCGCATGCGCCACTTCCTCGTGCTCGAAGCCGAGCGTGATCGCGGGGCCATCGGACGGCACGGTGCACACCGCATCATCGCCGGTGGTCGCCGCCGAGGCGACCGCATCGGCTTGTGCAGGGCTGAGCAGGAACGTGGGGTGCGCGGTGAACACCACGTGGAGCAGCGGCCGTTCCCAACGCGCACGGAACTGGCCGAAGCCATCCTCCTCGCGCAACAACTCGCTGATTGTGGACAAATTATCGTCGATTGCGGTGGGCGCCAGCGTCCGGCCGAGGCGCGCGGCGCGCGATTTCAGCGCATCGCATTCGAGCTCGGCAACCAGCGCCTCGATCTGGGTGAGATCGCCCTCACCGTCCTCCAGCGTGCGCGACAGCTCGTGACTTAGCTGGAAAACCGGGTTGTACAGCGGGGTTTCGGCGGTGCGCAGATGAAGTTCCTGCATCCGCCGGCGAAGATCCGCGACGGACTTCACTGTTCGGCGCCCAGCGCGAACGCGGCGCGCGCGGTTGCTTCGATTGCGGCTTCATCGGGCGGTCCTTTCGGGACAACCCAGCTTCCGCCGACGCACAGGATCGGCCCGAAAGCCAGCCATTCGGGCGCGCTGGCCAGCGTGATCCCGCCGGTTGGACAGAATTTCGCCTGGCCGAACGGTGCGGCGAGCGCCTTGAGCGCGGGCAGCCCGCCCGATGTCGAGGCAGGGAAGAACTTGAAGTGCGAAAGGCCCAGGTCCAGCCCGCGCATCAGGTCGGACGCCGAGGCGATCCCCGGCAAATAGGGCACGCCGGCCGATATTGCGGCCTGGCCCAGCCGATCGGTGAGACCCGGCGAGACGATGAATTCGCTGCCCGCCGCCAGCGCCGCATCGAGTTCAGCGGGATTGGTCACCGTTCCCGCGCCGACGATGGCGCCTGGAACCGCCTTCATCGCCGCAATTGCATCGAGCGCGCAAGGCGTGCGCAACGTCACTTCAAGCACGCGCAAGCCACCTGCAACAAGTGCGCGGGCAATCGGCAGGGCGTGCGCCAGGTCTTCGATTACCAGTACCGGGATCACCGGAGCAGTTCGCATAAGCGATTCGATCGGTGCCATTTGCCGGATACCTCATTGTTGTCAGGTGCCAAGGCTAACCCAAACTCGCGATCTTCGCACCCGCAAAAATGTTGACACGAAAATCGCATACCTATTCGCAGTTGCGAGATTAACACACTGAAAAGCAGCATATTTTAGCGACAATCGCACTTTTGCAGTGCAGCATTCCAGCACTTCAAACTCGATAAGTACGATTGAATCAATTTCAGGGGTATTTATGCAACCGATTTCAGCCGAGAATACTCCGTTTAATTTCGGGATTCTTTTTGCAAGAAATTGCTTTCACACTTTTTTTATCATGATATGGCTCGACCAACGACAAAAAGTGAGTCGTGAAACTAACACCTGATGAGTCGATTTCGACAGTTCGAATCGCATCCGGATGTGCAGCAAATGTCTGCTGCCGCATACTTTGAAATTTTCATCTGAGTTGAATTGATTGCAGTTTTGGGACGTCCGCGATAGTTGGACGCTTCTTTATAGTATCAAACCTGACAGATTGTACTCTACCTTACGAGTAGGATATGGCTTTTGCGCGCTGCAGGGAATCCAGCGGGCGAATGAGCCTCGATTCAAAGAACTGCCGACGCCGCTACCTGGCCGTAGCTGACGGAAGATCGGCATTTAATCGGGATTGCAACACCGGGCTCATGCAGACCCCGGATCCTCAAGTTCGATGGCACGGCGTCATCGGCTTTCCTACCCTATGCCAACACCACACCAAGTTCCCTAGGAGAGATATCGTGAAGTCAATTACCTTTTTGACCGTTTCGGCGGTCGCGCTTCTGTACGCCGGTACCGCATCGGCTCAGAGCTATCCGTTCCCGATCGCGCCCGGCCAGTCCGATTCCAAAGTTGCGGCATCGGTCGATCAGACCGGCAGCAACAACACTTCATCCATCTCGCAGGATGCCGGCGCTGATCAGAACACCAGCGTAGTCGTACAGGGCTTCAGCGGAGCTAACGCCAACTCCAGCCACTCCACCATCTCTCAAAGCGGTTCGGGCCAACGTGCGCTGACCATGCAAACCAACACCAACTCGGCCAATACCAACCAGACGGGTGCCAATAACGACGCGTTCGCCTACCAAACCGGATCGAATAACACCGCAGGCATCACGCAGAGCGGATCAAGCAGCCCCTCGCACACCGGCAATATCGGCGGCGTAAACGGCGTCGGCTCGACGTCCGGAGGCACTACGCTGGCCAATTCCTTCGCAAATGCCAGCGAGTTGGATCTGCAGCAAAGTGAAATCACGACAGGTCTCAACGCACCATCCGACGCCTATACCGAGAGCGCAGCCTATGTCGTCCAGGCCAGTGGCGCAAATAGCAACGGCGCCACTGTAAACCAGAGCGCGGCAGGCACTCGCGCGGTCGTCGTTCAAATCAACAACGAGGCCTTCAGCTCGGCCAATATCATCCAAGCAGGCAAGTCAGCCGACGCGTTTGTTCATCAGGACGGCGGCTCGTTCAACAACGCCGGCATTTCTCAGTCAGGCGGGGGCGATACAGGCTTGACAGCCGGGATCTACCAGTCTGGCTCAACTGGAGGTACCGCCAGCATTACCCAGTCGAACTTCAACCAGATTGGCTTCACCTATCAAACCGGTACTGGCAACCAATCGTACACCACGCAGATTGGCAGCAACAATCAGGCCAATACGCGCCAGTCTGGTAACAATGGCGTGTCGTATATCACGCAGTCCGGCAGCAACATCAACTTCCCTGTCTCAGGCAGCACTGCCAGCGTCACGCAGAGCGGCGGCACTTCGAATCAGTCGTACCTGACGCAGACCGGTCTCACCGACACTGCTGATGTTACGCAGACCGGCAGCTACAATATTTCGTCTGTCAGCCAGAACATCGACAGCGCCTGGGCTCATGTCGGACAGACCGGCACGGGCAATAGCTCGATCATTTCGCAAGGCCATTAATCGCGACGATTTGACGAACCACACCGCAGGGGCTTGCGGTGTGGGCCATCTGGCCGGCGGAGCGTTGCTTCGCCGGCCTTTTTTTAACAAATGCTGAAGTTGCGCGCTAAGGATGGAACTCAGGCTAGGCCCGTCAGATCATGATACCCGCCGCGGAAGAACAGCAGCGGGGTACCATGGTCGCGCCGGTCGAGCGCCTCGACCGCGCCGACCGCCAGCCAGTGATCGCCAATTTCGACCACGCGTTCGAGCGTGCAATCGAGCCAGGCGATCGCATCGTCGAGCAACGGCAAGCCGGCCGGGCTGTTGCCGTGCGCCAATTCCCCGAACTTGTCCTGGCCCTTGGCCGCAAAGCGCTGGCACAAGGCGAGCTGGTCGGCGCCCAGCACATTCACACAGAACCGGCCGGTGGCAGCGATCAGCGGCCAGGTGCTCGATTTCTTGTCGGGGAAAAACCCCACCAGCGGCGGATCGAGCGAGATCGACGCGAACGAGCCTATTACCAGCGCATGCCGCTGC
>NZ_JANXWG010000154.1 GCF_025351285.1 Novosphingobium sp. | reverse complement strand
GCTGGCGTGGGGGCTGGCGGGCGGGCTTGCGCCCGAAACCGTCGCCGATGCGGTGCGGCAGACCGGCGCTCCACTGGTCGATGTGTCGTCGGGCGTCGAATCCGCGCCTGGCGTGAAGGACGCGGGCAAGATCGCGGCGTTTTGCAAAGCTGCGCGCAGCGCCTGAGGCTCCCGTTCGGGCCGCATAACTGGACAATCCGGCACCTGTCTGCCAGTGCGCGGGCATGACCATCGAGCCCCGCAACAGCTTCCGCAACACTCCTGATGATCGCGGCCATTTCGGCCAGTTCGGCGGCCGTTTCGTCGCCGAAACGCTGATGCCGCTCGTGCTCGAACTTGAGCGTGAATACCGCAAGGCCAAGCAGGACCCGGCCTTCGCCGCAGAATTCGACGACTTGCTCGAACACTACGTCGGCCGGCCCAGCCCGCTCTATTATGCGCCGCGCATCACCGAGGAACTGCGCAAGGGCGCCAAGCCCGGCCCAAATGGTCAAAAAATGGGCGCACAAGTGTGGTTCAAGCGCGACGAACTCAACCACACCGGCGCGCACAAGATCAACAACTGCATCGGCCAGATCCTGCTCGCGATCCGCATGGGCAAGACGCGGATCATCGCAGAAACCGGCGCGGGCCAGCACGGCGTCGCCACCGCCACCGTCTGCGCGCGGTTCGGGCTGCCTTGCGTGATCTACATGGGCGCCAAGGACGTTGAACGTCAGCAGCCCAACGTGTTCCGCATGCGGCTGCTCGGCGCCGAAGTCGTGCCCGTAACCAGCGGCGCCAACACGCTCAAGGACGCGATGAACGAGGCGCTGCGCGACTGGGTCGCCAACGTCCACGACACTTTCTACATCATCGGCACCGCCGCCGGCCCGCACCCCTACCCCGAACTGGTCCGCGATTTCCAGAGCGTGATCGGCAAGGAAGCCCGCGCGCAGATGCTCGCCCGCACCGGCCGCCTGCCCGACCTGCTCGTGGCCGCGATCGGCGGCGGATCGAACGCGATCGGGCTGTTCCACCCGTTCCTCGACGATACCTCGGTGAAGATGCTCGGTGTCGAAGCCGCAGGCCACGGTCTCGACAAGGAACACGCCGCCAGCCTGGCGGGCGGGCGCCCCGGAATCCTGCATGGAAACAAGACCTTCCTGCTCCAGGACGAAGACGGCCAGATCGCCGAGGCGCACTCGATCAGCGCCGGTTTGGACTATCCGGGAATCGGCCCCGAGCACGCCTGGCTCAAGGAAATCGGCCGGGTGGACTACACCTCGGTGACCGACACCGAGGCGTTGGAAGGCTTCCAGTTGCTGTGCCGTACCGAGGGGATCATCCCCGCGCTGGAGCCGTCGCACGCCATCGCGGCCGTGGTCAAGGTAGCGCCGACGATGCCCGAAGACGCGATCGTGCTGGCGAATTTGTGCGGGCGCGGCGACAAGGACATCTTCACCGTGGCCGAAGCGTTGGGGACGAAATTGTGAGCATGTTCAACCGGCTCCGAATTGCCGCCACCATTACGCTTTGGTCCGCCTTGGCCTTTAGCGCGTGCTTCGGTACCGCGTGGTTGCTCTCCAACAATAACGTTGCGGTCTGGTCGTCGGACGAAACCTTCGCTTGGGCACTTCCGCTTTCCATTGCCAGCGGCGTCATCATCGCCCTGATCGGGAGCAGGAAAAAGGCTATCCGCCATGACTGATCGCCTCTCCTCGGCTTTCGCCAAAGGCCCCGCACTCGTCACCTTCATCACCGCCGGTGATGGCCCCACCCCTGCGATCCTCGACGCGCTCGTTGCGGGCGGAGCGGACGTGATCGAGCTGGGCATGCCCTTCACCGATCCGATGGCTGATGGCCCGGCGATCCAGGCGGCGAACTTGCGCAGCCTCGGCGCGGGCACGCGCACCGCCGATATTTTCAAGATCGCCAAGGACTTCCGCGCCAAACATCCCACGGTTCCTGTGGTGCTGATGGGCTATGCCAACCCGATGGTGACGCGCGGGGCCGAATGGTTCGCGAAGGCCGCCGCCGATGCTGGCGTCGATGGCGTGATCTGCGTCGACATTCCGCCCGAGGAGGACGATGCGCTCGGGCCGCAACTGCGCGCGGCGGGCATCGCGCCGATCCGGCTGGCGACACCGACCACCGATGCCGCGCGGTTGCCGGCGGTGCTCGATGGCTCGGCCGGGTTCCTCTACTACGTGTCGGTGGCGGGGATTACCGGCTTGCAGCAGGCCGCGCAGGCCAGCATCGAGGAAGCCGTCGCCCGGCTCAAGGCGGCGACCGATCTGCCCGTTGCAGTAGGCTTCGGGGTGCGCACGCCCGAACAGGCGGCGGCGATCGCCAGGGTTGCCGATGGCGTGGTGGTCGGTTCGGCCTTGGTGGAACTGGTTGCCAAGTATGGCGAGCAAGCGCCTAAATATGTTCAGGAATTGACCGCCGCCTTGGCCGGCGCAGTCCATTCGGCAAGGAAGGTTTCGGCATGAGCTGGCTCACCAACGTCCGCAACGCGCTGCCGTTCGCACCCAAGCGCGAAACGCCCGACAATTTGTGGACCAAGTGCCCATCGTGCAGCGAAATGCTGTTCACCAAGGAATACGAAGCCAACCTTTCGGTCTGCCCGCGCTGCGAACACCACGGCCGGATCGGCGCAGACGCGCGGCTGGCGCAATTGCTCGACGCCGGTTTCGCGCTGCTGCCCGCACCACGCGTCAAGGAAGACCCGCTCAAGTTCCGCGACAGCAAGAAGTACACCGACCGGCTGAAAGCTGCCCGCGCCGCCAACCCGCACCTTGATGCAATGACCAACGCGCTCGGCACGATCGAAGGTCACAAGGCCGTCGTCGGCGTGCAGGATTTCGGCTTCATGGGTGGATCGATGGGCATGGCCGTCGGCAGCGCCTTCGTCGCCGGCGTGAAACAGGCGGTGAAGGAAAAGTGCCCCTATATTGCGGTGACCGCGGCGGGCGGTGCGCGCATGCAGGAGGGCATCCTGAGCCTGATGCAGATGCCGCGCACAACCGTTGCAATCTCGATGCTGCGCGCGGCCGGGCTGCCATATATCGTCGTGCTGACCGACCCGACCACCGGCGGCGTGACCGCCAGCTACGCGATGCTGGGCGACATCCAGATCGCCGAACCAGACGCACTGATCGGCTTTGCCGGCCAGCGCGTGATCCAGGACACGATCCGCGAAAAGCTGCCCGAAGGTTTCCAGCGCGCCGAATATCTTTACGATCACGGGATGCTCGACATGGTGGTGCATCGCCGCGACCTGAAATCCACGCTGGCGCGGACGATCGATTACCTGATGGCGGCCAAGGTCGCGCCCAGGAAGGGCAAGGCGGCTTGAGCTATCTCCTCCCGCAGGCCGGAGGGGTTTTTGATGCGTGACTTTGCAATCTCCGAGAATGCGGCCGTGCAAGCGCAGCTTGACCGGCTCGGCGCACTGTCGTTGCCAACAGGCCGCCTGCACCTCGACACCGCAAGAGCGCTGCTGGCGCGATTGGGCAACCCCGAACGCCACCTTCCGCCCGTACTCCATGTCGCCGGAACCAACGGCAAAGGCTCTACCTGCGCGTTCCTGCGCGCGATCTGCGAGGCGCAGGGGCTCACTGTCCACGCCGCCACCAAACCCCATCTGGTACGCTACAACGAACGCATCCGTGTTGCCGGAACCCTGATAGAAGACAGCTTGTTGGCCATACTTCTTGAGGAAGTACTCGAAGTTGGATCGGACCTGAGCCCAAGCTTCTTCGAAGTCACCACCGTCGCAACCTTCCTGGCGTTTTCACGCGTGCCGGCGGACGTCTGCGTGATCGAAACGGGTCTCGGCGGGCGTTTGGATGCGACCAACGTGATCCCGGCTCCAGCGGTCTGCGGAATATCCTCTCTGGGGATCGATCACGAAGCGTTCCTGCTCTCACCCGACGACGGGGTTCCTGGCGAGCCGCTGGCAAGGATCGCGTTCGAGAAAGCCAGCATCGCGAAGCCGGGGGTGGCGCTGGTAACGCAAGGATATCCGGCGATTGCGGCAGATGAAGTGCTCGCTACAGCGGCGCGGATCGGCGCGCCGGTCAGGATGCGCGGACGCAACTGGTGGGCCGTGACGAATGACGATGGCATCGCCTACCGCGACTCGGCGGGTGAACTCGCGCTGCCGTGCCCCGCGCTAATCGGCGCGCACCAGGCCGATAACGCGGCGCTGGCGGTGGCGATGTTGCGGCACCAGACGGCGCTGGCGATTTCGACCGAGGCGATGGCAGAGGGCATTCGCAACGCACGTTGGCCCGCGCGGTTGCAGGTGCTCGGCCCCGGGCCGCTGACCGATCGCCTGCCCGGCCGCACCGTGATCGTCGACGGAGGGCACAATGCCGATGCGGCGCAAGCAGTGGCGCGGGCGCTGGCGGATCGCGCGCCGATCGACCTGGTGTTCGGGCTCACCCGCGCGCGCAAGATTGCCGATGTGCTGTTTCCGATCGCGCCGCTGATCCGCAAAGCGCATGCCGTGCCATTGCCGGGCCACGATCACCACGATCCGCGTGATATTGCGGCGTTTGCCCAATCCAAAGCCAGCCCAAGGCATTGCTACCCCGCTTTCAGCCTCGATGAAGCGATCGAGCGACTTGCGGGTGATCCCGATGGCTCACCTACCGTCCTGATCGCGGGCTCGCTATATCTCGCCGGTGAGGCGCTCAGGATGAACGCTGAGCTGCCCGACTGATCCGCTCGTTACGCGCCACCCGCGCCCATTCGAGCGTGACGAACAGCACCGAAACCAGCCCTGCCAGCGCGGTCAGGCGGAACACCGGCGCGTAGCCGTACTTGCCGAATGCCTCCCCCACGATGCCGCGTCCCAGCGTGCCGACCAGCGAGGTCAGCGAGCCGAGCAGCGCATATTGAATTGCGGTGTGACGTTTGCTGACCATACTCGACAAGTATGCGACGAAGGCGGTTAGCGCCAAACCGACCGAAATGTTTTCGTAGCAGATCGCCAGCAGCAACCGCACCATCCGCTCGCTCGATCCCATCGACACGGCCAGCACATCGAGCCGTAGCAGGTGCGCGAAAGCGTCGATGCGCGCGCCGCCGTCGGCCAGGTCGGCGTAAAGCAGGTTGCCCAGCGGCGGCAGGATCGCGCCGAGCAGTACGGTGGGGAAGCGGCCGATCCGCGTGAACAGATAGCCGGCAAGGCTGATCCCCAGCATCGTCATGAAGATGCCGAAGATTTTCGACGCGAACGCCACCTCGTCCTTGGTGTAGTGCAGCGTGTCGAGGTAGAACGGGAAGGCGAAGCTGGCCCAGATGTTGTAGCACAATGCATAGCTCAGGATAAACCCGATCAGCGTCAGCACGCCCCATCCGGCGCGACCGCTCAGTTCGGCCAGCGGGGCAATCAGCGCGGCATAAGTATGGTTGGCCGCACCGCGCAAGCCGTTAGGCACGCCTTCGGGCGTCTGTAACACGCCGATCGCGCGGGCTTTCAGCGCATTGGCGATCGCCGCGACCATCAGCGGCACCACCACGGTCGCCACGATGATCCACGGGCCTTGCGCTTTGGTGAAATCCGCGACCGAAGGCAATTTTCCGCCCGGCGCCAGCGGCGCCAGCATTTTCACCATGAACGATCCGACCGTAATCAGGGCCCAGGTCCAGCTTGCCAGCACCACGAACAACAGCGCAGCGCGCGCCTTGGGACCGACTTCGCCGGCTTGTCCCAGATCGGCGTGGAGCATACGCGTGCTGGCGCGTTCGGTATCGGGCGCGAACATCGTCGTCACAGCAGCCAGACCCATCAGCACTGCCATCACGAAGAACACGTGCGGCCAGCTCATCCGCGCGGCCATGAACAGCGCCAGTGCGCCGCCGACGATCGAGGCGGTGCGGTAACCGAACTGGTTGAGCGCCGAGAGCAGTTCGAGCGGCGATTCGTCGTCCGCTACGTCGATCCGCCACGCGTCGATCGCGATGTCCTGCGTGGCCGAGGCGAACGCGGCGGCAAACGCGATCAGCGCGAACATGCCGATGGCGTTCTTGGGATCGGTCAGCGCCAGCCCGGCGAAACTGATCACCAGGATCGCTTGGCACAGCAGAATCCAGCTCCGCCGCCGGCCCAGCTTGTCGAGCAATGGCAGCGGCACGCGATCGACGAGCGGCGACCACAGGAACTTGAACGAGTACGACAGCCCGATCCACGACAGCACGCCGATCGTCGCCAGCTTGATGCCCACTTCGCCCAGCCACGCATTCAAAGTACCGATCAGCAGCGCGAACGGCAGTCCCGATGAAAACCCGAACCCCAGCATGCACGCCGATTTGCGCGTGTTGAGCGCGGCACGGAGCAGCTTCCAGCCGCGCGGGCGCGGTGGTGCTGGTGGTGAAGCAATTGCGTCTGCGTTGCTGGCCATGCGACCCGTATTCCTTCTGGCCCGGTTCCCTCTTGGTTGGACCCTACCAAGGATTTGCCCTATGACCAGTCCGATAAGGGAGCACAGCATGGCCGATCACGCTGACTTGGGAGAACAGGCGCACGTTTCCCGGCCAACACCGGGAATGCTTTCGCTCGCCGAAAGGGTCCGCCACGGCGGCAATGCGCCTGAAGCCAGCCCGCTGCACGTGCCCGCCAGCGTCTATACCGATCCCGCACATTGGGCGCGCGAGAAGGCCGCGCTGTTCGATCGGTTGCCGCAAGTGCTGTGCCCATCGGCGCTGCTGCCCACGCCCGATATGGCGGTGCCGCACGATGGCACCGGGCGCCCGCTGCTGATTACGCGCGATGGCTCCGGCAAGGCGCACGTTTTCCTCAACGTTTGCCGGCACCGGGGCACGCGGTTGGTCGAAGGCTGCGAGGCGGCCCGGGCCAAGCGGCTGGTGTGCCCTTACCACGCCTGGACTTTCGCATCCGATGGCCGGCTGCTCGCGCTGCCCCGGCCCGAAACGTTTCCAGGCATCGACAAGGCGGCTTACGGATTGGTCGAACTGCCGAGCCTGGAGGCGGGCGGGATGATCTGGTTTGGGCCGATCGAATCCGCCGATTTCGGCGATGCGGCGGTTGTGGGCGAGGATTTCGCGGCAATCGGCCTGGACGCCATGCACCTCTATGCCCGCCGCACGCACAGCGTGGCGAGCAACTGGAAGCTGATCATGGACGCGTTCCTCGAAAGCTACCACGTGCTGCGGCTGCACGCGGGCACGATCGGGCCGTTCTTCAAGGACGGGGTGAGTGCTGGCGATCGGATCGGGCCGCACCAGCGCTCGCTGGTCGGGCGGGCGGCGGATATGGAGGGATTGGACCTCACGCAGTGGGCGGCGCTGCGCAGCATCGGCACGCTGACGTACCAATTGTTTCCGGCCTGCGTGATCGTGGTCAGCCCCGATTACATCAACGTGATGACGATCATGCCGCAAGCGCACGACCGCACTTTGGTTGAAGATTTCATGCTGATCCCCGAACCGCCCACCACCGAAAAGGCCGAAAAACATTGGCGCAAAAGCTGGGACCTGCTCGATGGCGGCGTATTCGCGGGCGAGGACTTCCGCGCGGCGGAACTGGGCCAGCAGGGGCTCTCGACCGGTGCGGTGCCCGAATTGACGCTGGGCTCGCTCGAAGCGGGAATCGCGCGGTTCCATGAAATTTGTGCCGAAGAGATGGCCAAAGCCGGATAGCGCACGCAGCCGTCAGCCTCAGTTCCGTTCCGTTCGTGTCGAGCGAAGTCGAGACACGCTAGCGCTGCGTTGGCGTGTCTCG
>NZ_JANXWG010000153.1 GCF_025351285.1 Novosphingobium sp. | reverse complement strand
CGCGTCTTCACATCCTACGACAACATCATCGACCACTGCTGCGAAGCCTGGAACAAGCTCATCGATCAGCCTTGGCACATCATGACCATCGGCCGCCGCAAATGGGCGCGTGGGTCATGATCAGTGCAGGTTGGTATAAGTCATGTCGAGGCCCGAGGTCAGGAACACCCAATCGCGGTAATTGCCGGGCAGAATCGCGCGTCCGTCTACGGTATAGGCGACCGCGCCAAGTGGCACCGTCGATCGGGCCAGCGTTTCAGCGCCGGCTGCGGCAAGTGCAACGGCGCCGACCACCAGCAGTCCCGGCTTGAACCTGCCAACCATTCGCAATCCCCCGATTGTGTGAACATCCAAATCGCCGACAGGGTCTGGCAATCAGGCCGGCGCGTGAAGCCCCCGCGCCACGACCCGTCGCAGCGCGTTGGCGCAAACCTCGGGCTCCTGCGCGCCGGGTATCAGGAACTTGCCGCTGACCAGCATCGCGGGAACGCCGCTGATGTTGAGGTCCCAGGCGTGGGCTTCTTCGGCCCGAACCCGTTCCGACATCGCGGGGTCGGCCAGTGCGGCTTCGCAACCCGCGCGTTCCAGCCCTGCTTCTTCGGCGATTGCCAGCAGCACGGCCGGGTCCGAAACATTCCGCCGTTCGTTGAAGTGCGCCGTGAACAGCGCCAGTTTCAGCCGCGTCTGCACGTCCGGCCCACCCGCATCGAGCGCAAGGCCGAGCAACTTGTGCGCCAGGAACGTGTTCCACATCATCGCTGGAGGGGCATCATCGCCGTCGGTGCCGGTGTAGGCCAGCACCGCGCCCGCATCCTTGGCGATGCGCTGCATCTGCACCCGGCCCGCCGCGGCCTGCTCCTGCGTGCGCTGGTACTTGCGCATCACGTGCGCCTGTTGCGGCTCGCCTTCCGGTGGCATGTCGGGATTGAGTTCGAACGGCCGCCAGCGGACTTCGGCCTCGATTTCGCCCGCGACCAGCGCCAGCCCTTTTTGCAACTGGTGCCAGCCGATCAGGCACCACGGGCACATGACGTCGGACCACACGTCGATGGTCAGGCGCACCGGAGCGGTGGTTTCGGAACTCATCGGTCGAGCCACCAGCGCAGCAGGTGATGCGCGACGGCGTGGCGCGGCGGGGCGATGAAGGCGCCGTCCTCGGCCCCGGTGGCGACCGCCTGCATGGCGTATGCGACCTCCTCGCGGCTGAACCAGCGGGCTTCGTCGAGTTCGGTCTCGTCGATCGTGATCACGTCATCGCTAGCCAGGCTGTGGCACCCGATCATCAATTGCGACGGGAATGGCCACGGCTGGCTGGCGACATAGGTTACCGTATTCACGTGGATGCCGGCTTCCTCGTGGACTTCGCGCGCCACCGCTTCCTCGATCGTCTCGCCCGGTTCGACGAAGCCGGCGAGCGCGGAGAAGCGGCGCGGCGGGAAGCGCGGCTGGCGGCCCAGCAGCAAGCGTTGTTGTCCTTTGGCCGAATGCTCCACCAGCATGATCGTGACCGGATCGACGCGCGGGAAATGTTCGCCCTTGCATGCATCGTTGGTGCAGGAGCGCTGCCAGCCGCCCTTGGCCAGCTTCGTGGGTTGCCCGCAGCGCGCGCAGAAGCGGTGCCGTGCGTGCCAATCGACCAGGCTGCGCGCGCCGCCATATGTCGCCAGATCGCCCGGCGAAAGCGCCGCCATCGCCTGCCACAATCGCGGATTGGCGAAGGCCGGGCGCTGGTCACCCACCGGCGGCACTGCGGCGAAGCAGCCCTTTCCGTCTGCTACGCCCAGGAACACCAGCTCCGCGCCATCGGGCGCATCGGCCAAAGTGCCCCATTCGAGGTTACCCTCCGGATCGAACATGGGGTCGATCCCATCGAGCCGCAGCAGCCGCGCGCGCCAGTCCATCAACGCATCGAGCGCGGCCGGATCGGAGCGGATGTGATCGGCGCGGTCGAGCCGCGCGCCGGCAAAGGCAATCGCCGGTGTGCTCACGCCGCGACTTTCCGGCCGGCCATGAGATCGGCGATTACCGCCTTGGGGAATTCGGCGTGGATGGGATAGGTGCTGTCGGGCATGTATTGGGTGAACAGCGAGGCGCGGTTCTTCACGCGGTAGTTGACGAAGGCAATCGTGCCCGCCGCGCCCCCCCAGCCGTAAGTGCCCGCATCCCAGCCCATGCCGACGCGCCCGCCCGCGCCGAAGCCGGCGCCGTTGATCATGGAATTCTTGGTGTCGACCGAGGCCGGCAACAGGTTACTCGTGCCCATCCGAACCGCTGCCTCGCTCATCACGCGGCGGCCGTCGATCACGCCGTAGCCGAGCAACATCGTCAGGAACCGGTCGTAATCGGCGGGAGAACTGACCAGACCGGCGCCGCCGAACGGGAACGCGGGCTTGTCGAGATAAATCGAACTGCGCGCCGGATCGAGCGGCAGCAGCACGCCCTTGGCCACCGCGTAATTGGTGGTGAGCCGGCCGACATCGCTTTGCGGCACCTGGAAATACGTGCTGTGCATGCCGCAGGGCGCGATGATGCGATCGTGCATGAACTTGTCGAACGGCTGGCCCGAAACGACCTCGATCACCCGGCCCATCAGGTCGAGCCCGACCGAATAACTCCAGTGCGTGCCCGGTTCATAAACCAGCGGCAGCCCGGCCAGGTGATCGGCAAATTCGGCAAGGCTGGCGGCAGGCTTGCCGCGATCGAGCCCGGGCATCGACATGCGGCTGATCTGGCCTGGCACCACGCCGGCCGCCACGTAAGCCGCCTTGATCGGGCCTTTCTGGATGATCGAATAGCCAAGGCCCGCGGTGTGCGTCAGCAACTGGCGGATGGTGATCGGGCCGCTGGCCGGGCGAAGCTGGTCGATCGGGCCATCGGGGGTGACCTGGACCTGCATCTTGGCAAATTTCGGCAGGATATCGGCCAGCGGCTGGTCGAGCTTCATCTTGCCTTCGTCGATCAGCATCATCGCGCACATGCCGGTCAGCGGCTTGGTCATCGAATAGACGCGGAACAGGCTGTCGGGGCCGATCGCGGGGGCATTGCCGATCGCCAGCTTGCCGCGCGCGATCACGTCGCCACGCCCGGCGCCGAAGCCCAGCACCGAGACCATGCCGCTGACCCGGCCGCCGCCGACGTAGTCATCGACCATCTTCGCAACCGTCGGCCAGTGCGCGGCAGCCACGTCGCCGGCTGCCAAAGCGTGGCGCGGTGCCAGCGCCGCAGCGCCGAGTGCGAGCCCGCCACCAAGAAATGCGCGGCGGGTGGAAGATGGGGTAGTCATTGTTCAGCGTCTCCCGAAGCTTGTGTTGTATCGGCCAGCGCAAGGCGGACCGCTTTGGCGAACACGGTGGGCAAGCCGGCGGACTCGATTCCAGCGACCGGCCACCACTCGCCGTCCTTGAGCGCAGACGTATCCGGGCTTTCAGCGCGCATCAATTGCAATTCGAGATCGAAATGCGTGAAGCCATGGCTGACGCGGCCCAACGCTTCCCAGCGCGCGGTGATTGGCGGCACCTTATCGCCATCGCGGCGCGCGGCCCAGCCGTCATCGGGCAACGCGCGCATCGCGCCGAGCATGCCCTTGGCGGCGCGGGTGACTAGCCAGACGCGAATGCCTTCCGGGCCGTCGCGCTCGATCCAGTAGGCCGTGCCCGTGCGCTGCGGCTTGGCCTTTTTCGCGGGCTTGATCGGCAGCGAGACCGGATCGCCCCCGGCTCTCGCCTTGCACTGGCCGGCCAGCGGGCACAGCAGGCAACGCGGACGGCGCGGGGTGCAGATCGTGGCGCCCAGGTCCATCATCGCCTGGGCAAAATCGCCAGCGCGCGCGTCCGGCGTGATCGTATCGGCAGCAGTGCGGATCGCGGGACGGGCGCCGGGGAGCGGGGTATCGATCAGGAACAGCCGCGAGACCACCCGCTCGACATTGGCGTCGACCACCACCGCGCGCCGGTCGAACGCGATCGCCGCCACTGCCGCTGCGGTATAAGCGCCGAGGCCGGGCAGCGCGCGCAAGCCGTCCTCGGTATCGGGAAACGCCCCGCCCGAAGCCGCAACCGCCCGAGCTGCCGCGATCAGGTTGCGCGCCCGAGCGTAGTACCCCAGCCCCGCCCACTCAGCCATGACCGCGCTTTCGTCGGCCGCCGCCAGATCGCCCACGGTGGGCCACAGTTCCAGGAACCGCGTGTAATACTTGCCCACCGCCGCCACCGTAGTCTGCTGGAGCATCACTTCGGACAGCCACACGCGGTACGGGTCTTGCGTCGGCTCGCCCGGCCGCTTGCGCCAGGGTAACGCGCGCACATGGACATCGTACCAGCCGAGCAACGCTGCCGAAATCGGATGATGGTCAATCGCATCAAGGTCGCTGGCCTGCATCGCGCCGCTATGGCATGGCGACGCCCACGATGGAACGCGATCCTCCCCCTAAGCCCCCGGCCAAACCTTCACCGAAGCCGGCTGGCAAGGTGCCCACCCCGTGGCAGCGCCCGCGTGGGGCCGGGGTGCGCGCAATCGGCGAACTGACGCCCGCCATCGGCCGCACCGCATTCCGCCGCTTCGGCTTCGTGCAAAGCTCGGTCGTTACGCGCTGGGGCGAGATCGTCGGCCCGATCCACGCGCAGCACTGCGCGCCCGAATCGATCCGCTTCCCGCCCGGCGAGAAGGCCGATGGCATCCTGCAACTGGTGGTCTCGCCCGGCCATGCACCGCTGATCCAGCACGTGACCGAGGAAATCATCGAACGCGTCAACCGCTTCTTCGGCTATCGCGCGGTGGCGCGGGTGAAGATCCGGCAAGGCGAGGTTCAGAATTCCGGCGGCACGAACGCATCCGTTCGGGCAGCCCCGTCGCTGCGGCCGATCCCGATGGAACTGGGCGATTCGTTGCGCGATATCGGCGATCCCGAATTGCGCACGGTGCTCGAATCGCTGGCGCGTAGCATGAGCGCGGTGGACGACGTGAAGGAGTGAGGGCGTTGAAAAGGGGCATCACCAAAGGCTTGCGCACAGCCGTCACGATCGCGCTGGCCACCGCCGGGCTGGCGCTGCTGGGCGGAGCGACACGTCCACGCACTGCGGCCGTCAAACCGGCCGCCGCTTCGCAAGGCGTCCCTGCCGGCACCGCGTCGGAAAACTGGAACGCGGTGATCACCCGCACCGATCATGACAGCTACGTGCTCGGCAACCCCAAGGCCAAGGTCAAGCTGACCGCCTTCATCAGCTATACCTGCCCGCATTGCGCCGCCTTCGAGGCCGAATCCGAAGGGCCGTTGCGGCTGAGCTTCATCGCCGGCGGACAAGGCTCGCTCGAAGTGCGAAACTTCGTGCGCGACGGCGTGGACCTGACCGTGGCGATGCTGACGCATTGCGGGCCGCCGTCTAAGTTCTTCCTCAACCATTCGGCGTTCCTGGGCAGCCAGTCGAGCTGGATCGAACCTGCGCTTACGCCTTCGCCGATGCAGAAGCAGCGCTGGTACAGCGGCGCGCTCGCCCAGCGGCTGCGGTACATCGCCAGCGATTTCCACTTCTACGAGATCATGGAAACCCGAGGCTATTCCCGCGCCGAAGTGACCAAGTGCCTCGCCGACTCCGCGCTGGCCAAACGGCTGGCCGAGGGCACCGACAAGGCGCAAAAGGATTATGCGATCCAGGGCACGCCGTCGTTCCTGATCGACAACGTGCTGCTTTCGGGCACTTACAGTTGGGACGTGCTGCGCCCGCAGATCGAAGCGCGGGTCGATTGATGGACCGTGATGGTGGACGATCGGGCGTGTTGTTTGCACAGACTCTTCAATCGATGAGTCCGATAGGCTACGACCACAAAATTATGTTCAGGCCCACCCACTCCCGGTCATCCTGAGCTTGTCGAAGGACTGTCTTTCTTCTGTGAGCGCGGAGAAAAAAGAACAGTCCTTCGACAGGCTCAGGACGAACGGTTCGAGGGCCAGGCGACCCCTTAGTTACCGCGCACTGCCACGGAGACCTTTGATGACTTTCACCCCTGCCCGTTTCCTGATGCTCGCCGCGATTCCCGCACTGGCGCTTGCCGGCTGCAACAAGTCCGGCGACACCGGCGCGGGCGCCGGCCCGGTGCCGACCAGCGCCGCCGCATTGCCCAAGGTCACCGCCGCCGCCGGCAAGGCGTGGAGCGACGTGGTCGAGGTCACCCCCGATGGCGGCTATCGCATGGGCAACCCCGATGCGCCGATCAAGCTGGTCGAATATGGCTCGCTGTCGTGCCCGCACTGCGCGCACCTGGCCGAAGAAGGCTTCAACCCGCTGGTCAACGATTACGTCGGCAGCGGCCGGGTCAGTTACGAATACCGCAGCTTTGCGATCCACGCGGTCGACGTGCCGCTGACGATGCTGGCACAATGCGCCGACAAGGGCGCGTTCTTTGCCTTGGTCGATCAGCTTTACGCCAATCAGCCTGCGCTGCTCGATCGCGCGCAGAAGGGCGAAGCCGCGGCGAATGCCGCCGCCAAGCTACCCGACAACCAGCGCTTCATCGCGATTTCCGATGCGATGGGCTTCACCGATTTCTTCGCGCAGCGCGGCGTACCCAAGCCACAGGCCGAAAAGTGCCTGGCCGAAAACAAGACCGCGACCGAAATCGCCACGCGCGCACAGACCTGGGGCAACAAGGGCGTCGATTCCACGCCCACGCTGTTCATCAACAACCGCAAGATCGAAGGCGCCACCTGGGCCGAAGTGAAGACCGCGCTCCAGAACGCCGGCGCGCGCTAGTCGGGATCAGCGCCGGGGGGGCGGGTACGGATTGGAGCAGCAGGCGAACACGGCGGCCAGTCAGAGCCGGAACATGCAGTTCCGGCGGCTCAAGCTGTCGGGCTTCAAAAGCTTCGTCGAACCCGCCGAGTTGCGCATCGAGGAAGGGCTGACAGGCGTGGTCGGCCCCAACGGCTGCGGCAAATCGAACCTGCTTGAAGCGATCCGCTGGGTGATGGGCGAAAGCTCGGCCAAGTCGTTACGCGGCGGCGGCATGGAAGACGTGATCTTCGCCGGCACCGCCACCCGCCCCCCGCGCGATTTCGCCGAAGTGGTGCTGTTCGCCGACGGTGACCCCGATGGCCCGTTCGGAGGCGAACTCGAAGTCGTCCGCCGGATCGAGCGCGGCGCCGGATCGGCCTACCGCGTCAACGGCCGCGACGTGCGCGCCAAGGACGTGGCGCTGGTGTTCGCCGACGCCGCGACCGGCGCGCACAGCCCGGCGCTGGTCAGCCAGGGCCGGATTGCCGCAGTGATCGCGGCAAAACCGGCCGAACGCCGCGCCATGCTGGAGGAAGCCGCAGGCATTTCCGGATTGCACGTGCGCCGCCGCGATGCCGAACAGAAATTGCGCGCGACCGAGGCCAATCTGGCGCGGCTGGAAGACTTGCTGGCCGGGCTGGAAGGCCAGATCGCCACGCTGCGCCGGCAGGCGCGCGCGGCCGAACGCTACAAGACGGTGAGCGACCGCATCCGCGTCGCCGAAGCGCGGCTGGTGTTTGCGCGCTGGCGCGATGCCGCCTCCGCCGCCGATGCCGCGCGGGCGGCAGCAGCCGGGGCCGAAGCTGCGGTGGCGGCCGCTCAAGCCGATGCGACACGCGCGCAAGCCACGCAGCACGCGGCGGGCCAGGCAGTGGCTGCGGCACGCGAAACGCTGTTCGATCGCCGGCAGGATGCCTCCGCTCATGCCCAGCGCATGGCCACTTTGGCCGCCACGCGCGACGCGGCGGTGCAACGATTGGCCGATCTTGACCGGCAATTGGCGCGGCTCGCGGCCGATCGCGGGCAGGCCGACAAGCTGACCGCCGACGCCGCGCGCGAAATGGCGCGGCTCGAGGGCGATGCCGCCAACGCGGACGCCGCACTGGCCGCCGATGCCGAGCGACGCCCGGTGCTGGCCAACGCTCTCGACGGCGCAGACCGCGCAACGCGCGAAGCTGAACTGGCGTTGGCGCAGCGCGTCGCCGAACAGGCCGGGATCGATGCCGACTGGCGTGTTGCCGACGCCGCGCTCGCTGCCGCACGACAGCGGTTGCAGCGCGCCGAAGCCGATGCTGCAAGGCTGGCGGCGCAGGCCGACGCGATCGCGCGCGAGCCCGATCCTTCCGCGCTCCTGGCCGAAGCCGAAGCGGCGCGCGCTCGGGCTGCGGAGGCGCTTTCCGCTGCCGAAGCCACGCGCAACACGCTCGCCGGCAACCGCGAAACGCTGACCGCCGCACGCGATGCCGCCAGCGGCGCGCTGGCCACTGCGCGCGCAGACCTGGCCGGGATCGAGCGCGAGACCGAAGCGCTCGCCCGCGATCAGACGGCGCGCGACAAGCAGGCGGCCGCGCGCAAGCAGGGCCCGGGCGCAATCGGCGCGCTGGGCGTGGCACCGGGTTACGAACGCGCGCTCGCGGCAGTGCTGGGTCGAGATGCGGGGGCGCCGCTCGGGCCTGCGCCCGCGGACACCGACGGGCGCTTCTGGACTGGCGCTCCGCCGCTCGCGCCGCTGGCCGACTCACTTGCGCGGCATGTCACGCGATGCCCAGACGAACTCGCCGCGCGACTGGCGCTGGTGCGGTTGGCAGAAAGCGACGATGGCCAGCCGCTTGCTCCCGGCGAATGGCTGGTCACGCGCGGCGGGCACTTGCGGCGCTGGGACGGCTTCGTTGCACGCGGCGAAGGCGCGGCCGAAGCGGCCATGCTCGAAGCGAGGAACCGGCTGGCCGCGCTCGAAGCGCTGTTGCCCGAACGCCGCGCCGCGCTTGCCACCGCCGAAGCTGCGCACAACGTGGCGCAAGCCGACATTGCACGCGTTCAGACCGATCTTGCCGAAGCCGAACGCGCGCTGTCGGCTGCCGCGCAAGCCGAGCGTGCCGCCCTGCGCGCCGTAGACCAGGCCGAGGCGGCCCACGCTCGTGCCGAGGCACGGCGCGGCGAACTTGAGCGTGCGCGCGTCGATGTGGCCGATCAGGTCTCGCTGGCGGCGGCCGAGGTGGCAGCGGCCGAAGTGCGCAGGGCCGAACTGCCCGAACCGTCCGGAGCGCGCGCTGCGGTCGATGCGGCACGCGCGCGCAATGATGCGGCGCGAACCGCGCACCAGTCGGCCAATGCCGCGCTAGCCGCGCTTGAACAGGCGCTTGCGGTCGGGCGCGAACGGCTGGCGGCACTCAGGAGCGATATCCGAAACTGGCAATCGCGCAGCGGCGATGCGGCGCGGCGGCTGGCCGACATGGCAGCACGCGCCGAAGAACTGGCGCAGGATCGCGCGGTGATCGCTGCCAAGCCCGAGGGGCTCGAGCGCGAAATCGAACAGGGCGATCACATCCGCGACCGACTGGGCCGCGAATTGACCGAGGCGGAGGCGGCAATGTCCACGCTCGATGCACAGGCGCGCACCGCCGATGCAGCGTTGACGGCCGCCAACGAAGCACTGTCCTCCGCCCGCGAAGTCCGCGCCGGCGCCAGCGCGCGCGCCGAAAACGAGGACCAGCGCCGTCAGGAAATGGCCGCGATCTCGGGCGAACGGTTCCGCTGCCCACCCCCGTTGCTGCCCGAACGGATCGGCTTCCCCTCAACCGAAGTCGCCACCGCATCCGACGAATCCGCTGCTCACGACCGCCTGCTGGCCGAACGCGAACGGATCGGCCCGGTCAACTTGGTGGCCGCCGACGAACTGGCCGCAGCCGAAACGAAGCTGGGCACATCGGTCGCAGAACAGGCCGAATTGACCGAGGCGGTCCACCGGCTGCGCGGCTCGATCGGAAGCCTCAACCGTGAAGGCCGCGAGCGGCTGCGCGCTGCGTTCGAGGCGGTCGACGGGCATTTCCGGCGTCTGTTCGGGCGGCTATTTGGCGGCGGGGAAGCACACCTGGCGCTGATCGACAGCGACGATCCATTGGAAGCGGGCCTCGAAATCTTCGCACAACCGCCGGGCAAGCGGCTGCAATCGCTCACTTTGCTTTCCGGCGGTGAACAGGCGCTGACCGCGGTTGCGCTGATCTTCGCGCTGTTCCTGACCAACCCCGCGCCGATCTGCGTGCTCGACGAAGTCGACGCGCCGTTGGATGACGCCAACATCGAACGCTTCTGCGACCTGCTCGACGCAATGGTCGCCGAAACCCGCACCCGCTACCTGATCGTCACGCACAACGCCGTGACGATGAGCCGCATGCACCGCCTGTTCGGCGTGACGATGGTGGAACAGGGCATCAGCCGCCTGGTCAGCGTGGACCTGGGCGCGGCCGAACAGTTGCTGGCGGCGGAGTGAAATTTTCGCGCGTCCATCTCGCACTTGTCGTGCTGTGCGTGCTGTTTCTGGTCTGGACGATCACCAGCGGGGTCCGGCCCGGCGCCTACACCGATTACCTGGCCGAATGGCACGAAGTCGTGGCCGGACACGATCCCTGGCGGCCATCTGACGCCACGCCGCTCAACGCTTATGGGCCGCTGTTCAACGCGCTGGCATTGCTGGCGTGGCTCGATCCGATCGCGCCGAAGGTTTTCTTCGGATCGAGTTACTTGGCGTTCGTGGCATGGTTGGTCCTGCGAAAAGCCCCGGACCAAAGCCCGCGCCGAACGCACGCAGGTATTGCGCTGTGCCTGCTCAATCCGTTTCCCTGGGTCGAAATTGCGCATTTCGGGTTCTTCGACGTGCTCGTCGGCATCGCCTGCGCCGGCGCGGTCCACGCCGCGCGGCGCGGCGGTGAGCGGCTGTCCGGCGCGCTTGTCGGAGTGGGAATCCTGGTGAAGTTCCTGCCAGTGGTGGTGCTGCCCGTGCTGGCCAGCGGCGGACGCCGGCTGCGGCCGAATCTGGCAGGAAGTGCCGCGGTTGTCGTAGGTGCCGGAATGGCCGCAAGCTTTGCGCTGTGGGGGCCGTCGACCTTCGATCCGATCCGTTTCGCAGCGGGCCGTTCACCGGTCATGTCGATTTACGACCTGCTCGGGTCTCCCGATTCGCCGTTGTGGTTGGGGCTGAAGTTCGATCTTGCGAGCCTCGAAAAGCCGCTGATCGTACTTGCCGAGGCTGCGTTGCTGGCGTGGTGCTGGTGGCGCAAGGCCGGCCCTGCGGTGTCGGCGCTGCTGGCCGTGCTGGTGGTCTTGTTGTTCTACCGCAGCGGCTACAACAACTACCAGATGATGGCGTTCTGCCTGCTGGGCTATCTATTCGCGGCCGCACACGAAGAATTCCGCATGACGCGCGGGCTGCTGCTGGCGCTTTGCGCATATCTCGGCACGCTGGCTGCGATCGACGCGGGCTATCCGGTCGTGCGGCGGATCGCCAGCACCGATCACGCATTGCTGTACCTGAATGGCAGCTACCTGTTGCGCTGGCTTGCGGGGTGCGCGCTGGTCGCCGCGATCATGGCGGCGACGCGCGCCTGGGAGCCCGGCGATCACCCCAGCACGAAGCGCGGCCCCGCCTCGCCTCCGGCCCCAGCCACATCGTCCTTGTTGTTAAGCCGGCAGCGTTGCAGGCTGAGGCAGCCGCAACCGATACATTCATCAAGTTTTTGGCGGGTGCGCACCAGCAGCGCGATGCGGGCATCGAGTGCCTCGCGCATCGAGGCGCTGATCTTGCGCCAATCGGCCAGCGTGGGGGTGCGGCCTTGCGGCAGGCAGGCCAATTCAGCCTCGATCTCGGCCAGGCCCAATCCGAGCTTTTGCGCAATCAGGATGAAACTCAGCCGGCGGATATCGCCGCGCGCGAACCGCCGCTGGTTGCCACCCGACCTCAGCGACGTGACTAGCCCCCGTGTCTCGTAGAAACGGATCGCCGAGACCGAGAGGCCGGTGCGGCGCGCGATCTCTCCGATCGGGATCAGGTCGGTGGATTTCATGGCGATGTACATAGACAGAAATTTGCTTGACCTCAAGTTAGCTTGAGGTTGCATCAAGGGTTGTATCGATTCGCAGGAGACAGGACCATGGCCGCAGCCCGGCTCGAACATGCCAACATCACCGTCAGCGATCCCGATCGTTCGGCTGCGTTTCTTACCCGGTTGTGCGGATGGCACGAACGCTGGCGCGGGCCGTCGCAACTGGGTGGCTGGACGATCCATCTGGGGTCGGACACCGAGTACCTTGCGCTTTACACGCCCCGCGAGCCACAGGCGAAGCAAGCCGAACATACCGAGCCGCAGCAGGTGCGCTTCGCCAAGGGCGCGCCGCTCAACCACATCGGATTGGTGGTGGACGATCTCGATGCGGCGGAGAGAGTGGTCGAGGAAGTCGGGCTAACCCCCTTCAATCATATGGATTACGAACCGGGCCGACGGTTCTATTTCTTCGATTGGGACGGCATCGAATTCGAAGTGGTGAGCTACACCTGAGCGAATCCGGCATGCCCCACGACCAGGCACGCCGCCGCCATCAACAGCCCGGCAAAACGATTGGCGCGAAACTTGGCGAGCGCGTCGTCGCCGTCGTCGGGTTTCAGCGTCGCGACTTGCCAGACGAGATGCAGCGCCACCGGCAGCAGCGCGGCCAGCGCCAGCCAATCGGGCCGCACCAGCCACACCGCGGTGCCCCACAGCACCAGCGCCGCGCCATAGAACGCCGCCACCCCGCCGCTCACGTGCGAACCCATCCGCAGCGCGCTCGATCGGATGCCGACCAGCGCGTCATCCTCGCGATCCTGCAGCGCGTAGATCGTGTCGTAGCCGATCACCCACGCGATCGCGCCGGCATAAAGCGCCGCCATCGCACCCAGCGCGTGATCGGTCACCGCGATCCAGCCGACCGGCGCGGCCCACGAAAACACGATGCCCAGCCACGCCTGCGGCCACCAGGTGATCCGCTTCATGAACGGATAGGCCGCGACCGGCAGCAGGCTGGCCAGCGCCACCACTTGCGCCTGCCAGCGCAATTGCAACAGGACCACCAGCCCGATCAGGCACAGCGCCAGCAACCAACCCCACGCCAGTTTCCGCCCGATGCGTCCGCTCGCCACCGGCCGCGAGGCGGTGCGCGCCACCTTGCGATCGAGATCAGCGTCGACCACATCGTTATAGACGCAGCCTGCCCCGCGCATCGCGATCGCGCCCAGCAGCAGCCACGCGATCAGCGCGAAATGGAACTCGCCGTCCCCAGCCACCCCGCCCGCCAGCAGCACTGCCCAGGCGCCCGGCCAGAACAGCAACCACCAGCCGATCGGCCGATCGAACCGCGCCAGTTGCGCCAGATCGCGCATCGGCTGCGGCAGGCTCGCGACCAGCCCACGGTGCTGGGAATCGGGCACGATCTGCGCTTGGTCCATGATCGCCGCCTACCCGCGCTCGCCGAATTGCGCTAGAGGCTCTGACCATGTCCGCCATGCATCACCCATGACTCCGGCCTGGCCCCCGAAAAGCGCCCCGCGCCTGTTTGTCGAGTCAGGGCTGGCCGAGGGCGCCAGTGTGGTGATCGAAGGTCCCCAGGCGCATTACCTGGTGCGGGTGATGCGCGTGGCCACCGGCGATACGGTGATGCTCTGCGACGATGTGACCGGCGAATGGCTGGGCCGCGTGGTCAGTGTGGACAAGCGCAGCGTGGCGCTGGCGCTCGAAGTTCGCACACGCCCGCGCGAAACAGTGCCCGATTTGTGGCTCTGCGCCGCGCTGCTCAAAAAGGCGGCTTACGACATGGTGCTCGAAAAGGCCTGCGAACTGGGCGTGGCGCGGATCGTGCCGGTGATCGCGCACCGCTGCGTGGCCGACAAGCTCAATCCTGAACGCGCCAGCGCAATCCTGACCGAGGCCGCCGAACAATGCGCGCGCACCGCGCTGCCGGCGCTGGGCGAGGTGCTGAAGCTAGATGCGCTTCTGGCGGAATGGCCAGCGGATCGCACGTTGTTTTTTGCCGACGAGAATGGCGGAGTGCCGGCGGCGCAGGCCTTTACCGCGCACAATGGCCCGGCCGCCATCCTGATCGGCCCCGAAGGCGGCTTCGATGATGGCGAACGCGCCCACATCCGCGCCCACGCATGCGCGGTGCCGATCGGGCTGGGCCCGCGAATTCTGCGCGGCGAAACCGCTGCCATCGCCGCGCTGGCCTTGTGGATGGGGCTGGCTGGCGACTGGCCATGCGAACCCTCTAGCGCCCGCCCCCACAAAGCCGTAACGGCGCGTTCATGAGCACGAGACAAGTTTCGAATCGCAACGATCCCGTCATCGAACATCGCGACCAGCTTGTCGCGCCGATGCAAGCCGGTGAAAAGCCGATCGAGGCCTGGCGGATCGGCACCGAGCACGAGAAATTCGTATACGATACCAGCGACTTCCATGCACCATCGTACGATGAGCCCGGCGGCATCCACGATCTGCTGATGGGCCTCACCCGCTTCGGCTGGACCCCGGTGGAGGAAGGTGGGAAGGTCATCGCGCTCGCCGGCGCCGATGGCACGGTCAGCCTCGAACCCGCCGGGCAGCTCGAGTTGTCGGGCGCGCCGCTGGTCAACCTGCACCAGACGTGCGCTGAAACGGGGCGGCACCTGGAGCAGGTCAAGACCGTTGGCGACGAACTGGGCAAGGCCTTCCTGGGCCTCGGCCTGTGGCCCGACAAGACGCGCGCCCAGATGCCGATCATGCCCAAGGGGCGCTATGCGATCATGCTGCGGCACATGCCGCGGGTGGGCTCGATGGGCCTCGACATGATGCTGCGCACCTGCACGATCCAGGTCAATCTCGACTATTCGTCCGAGGCCGACATGGTGAAGAAGTTTCGTGTGGGTCTGGCGCTCCAGCCGCTGGCAACCGCGCTGTTCGCCAATTCGCCGTTCCTGGAGGGCAAGCCCAACGGCTTTCTTTCGTACCGCAGCCACATCTGGTCCGACACCGATCCCGCGCGCACCGGGATGCTGCCGTTCGTGTTCGAGGACGGGTTCGGGTACGAGGCCTATGTCGACTACATGCTCGACGTGCCGATGTACTTCGTGTTCCGCGACGGCAAGTACATCGACGCCGCTGGCTTGAGCTTCCGTGATTTTCTCGATGGCAAGCTGTCGGTCCTGCCCGGCGAAAAGCCGACCAAGTCCGACTGGGTGGACCACCTCTCGACCGCGTTCCCCGAAGTGCGGCTCAAGAGCTTCCTCGAAATGCGTGGCGCCGATGGCGGGCCGTGGAACAAGATCTGCGCGCTGCCGGCGTTCTGGGTGGGTCTGCTTTACGATCAGACCGCGCTCGATGCGGCGTGGGATCTGGTCAAGGGCTGGGACATGGCAGGGCGCGAACTCCTGCGCGCGTCTGTGCCCAAACTTGGCCTCGATGCGCCGCTGCCAGGTGGTGGAACGTTGCGCGACATCGCTCCCGAGGTGATGCGGATCGCGCGCGCCGGCCTCACCGCGCGCAACCAGTTGAACGCGGCCGGCGATACCGAAGCCGGGTTCCTCAGCCCGCTCGACGATATCGTGGCGAGCGGCAAGGTGCCTGCACAAAGGCTACTCGATCGCTATCATGGCGAATGGGCCGGCAATGTGGCGCGGGTTTACGAGGAGAAGTCGTTTTGAAAATCGCCGTCATCGGTGAATTCCGCCTGCCCGCCGGCACGTTCGACGATGCGCGGCCGGTAATGCGCACGATGCTTGAAGCAACCCGCGCAGAGGAGGGCTGCATCAGCTATGCCTTCGCGCAAGACGTGCTCGAACCCGATCTCGTGCGGGTCAGCGAAGTGTGGGAAAGCATCGAACACCTCGGTGCACATGCCGCCACCGCACATATGGCCGAATGGCGCGCGGCGCTCGGCCGGATCGGGATCAGCGGGCGTTCGGTGGTTTCCTACGCAATCGCGAGCGAACGCGCGGTCTGATCGCCGCTATTCGGCCGGATGCGGCACCAGCGCGGTGGCGCGCGGCCGCAACGCTGCCAGCAACCGCGTCACCGGACCATTGCGCGCCATCCAGGCGTGATACTCGCGGTACTTCGGATCGACTGACAGCAAGTGCGCCTCCTCGGTCTTGGCGCGCCAGAAGTAGATCGCGCTGACGCAGCCGAGGAAGAACGTGTTGCGGACCGCCTCCACCAGCGAGTGGCTGGTCACCAGGAACGGCAAAGTTTCCAGCCACCAGAACAGGTTCTTGGCCAGGTACGCCGGGTGCCGGCTGAGCGCATAAGGCCCGTTGGTCAGCACGCCGCGGTGCGTCAGGTTGGAAAAGCGCAGACCGAATGCCACCGTCGCCCAGGCGTAGATGCCCGTCAGCAGCACCAGCAGCGCCGCCCAAAACCACATCACCCCCGGATGCCCGGCCAGCCAGTAACCCCAGCCCGCGGTGTTCTGTTGGTAGAACAGCGGCCGCCCCGCCTCCATCTGCTGGAACGGCGGATAGCAGATCAGCGCCGCCAGCCAGCCCGCCAGCAGCGGATTGGCGGTGCGGATATGCGCGTCGAGCGGCTTCATGGTGAGAATGTAGCCAACCATCGCGATCTGCACGTCGATCATGAACATCACGCCCACGCTCACCCCCGCAAACACCAGCGGATCGGCCAGCGCTAGGTGCCAATCGGCGCGGATCACCTGCCCCCAGTTGCCCGGCAGCGCCGAGAACATGAACGCGCAGTAGAAACCCTTCACCGCCCACGCGCGCCAGTGGTGCCGGACTTGCTCGGCATCGTAAGCCTCGCGCCCCATCAGCATCGCGCCGAAGTGCCAGGCGCCATCCTTCGGCTCGACCAGCACCCGATCGAGCCACGGCACGTAAACGATCGAGCCAGCCACCATCACCGGGACGATCCATCCCAGAACATGCATCGCGAACAGATACGACCCGCTCCAGTACCACCGACACAGGCAGTAAACGCCGGCGATCAACGCCCAGGTGATCCACAGCCCGGCCAGCTTGGTGACCGAAATATCAAGAATTTCCGAGAGCTTGCGAGGGCTTTTCCAGTCGATCCCGGTCGACACGCGACGGTGGACCTTGTCGACCAGCAGCGACCACAGCGCCATCGGCAACGCCGCCGCCAGCACCGCCACCAGCGCCGCATTCGGCCCGTCGAGCACCAGCCGCGGGCCGGGAATGTCCAGCGCCGCGCCGATCGCGGGCCACATCCGGCAAACTGCCATCCACGCCAGCAACCCGGCCAGCCCGGCAAGGCCTACGCCCGCCGAGACGTCGCTGACTGGCTTGGGATCACGCATGCTCATGGGTTCGACTTAACGAGCAAGGATGAGAAAAGGTTGAAGATGCCTCCGGCGGGCAAGGGCCATCGCCCTTGCATCCCGGGAGTTGGGATGTTGACGCGAAACGGTGTGTGAAACTTTGTGACCTTGGAGGATCGTATTGCGCCTTCGGCGCGGGATTTCGTTTCTGAGGATTTCGCTGCAAATCGTTGCGGATATTGGTTTTTATCGAGCTTTGCGCGGGCCTCGATGCGCTGCCCGGCGCGGTCCGATGTCCGCCGATCCAGCCCGCGCATTGTGACCTTCCATTCCGGAGCAAATTCCCCACCCTTAGAGGCCGAAGTGGAAGAACGAGGCAAAGGCAGGCTGAGAAACATCGCGCGGGTTAAGCCACATCACCGCCATGTAGGAAAGCCAAGACGCTGCCAGCGGCCGCGCACCGCCTCCCGCACCGCCGTCTCCCCGCACTCGATGCGGGGCTTGGCTTCTTTCCTTCGCCAATAAATGCGAAATGCCACCGTTTGGACCTTACTGCTGTCACTCTGGGGCTATCAGGCGTTGAAGGTTGCTGACGTTTCTGCAATCTGCTTCAGCGGCCTAAGTCGATGAGTGACAAGCGCGGTTTCTGGCAAAAATCTGTTATCGCGGTGCGAACGCGTGCGGCAAAACTGGAGGACGAGATGGCTAAAGCTGGCGAGAAAAGCTATTTTAATGCTATTGGCGATGTTGGGCAGAATTTCAGTTTGAACAAACCGTTTTCGTGCGATGCGTGCGATTTCATGTTGGCAGACCTGGCTGTCTTGTTCCACCTTTTGCCGGTACCGCCTGCCAGTATTCTGGACTTGGGCTGTGGAACGGGCTGGACGAGCCATTTTTTGGCCCGGCGCGGGTATGATGTCACTGGGCAGGATATCAGCGAAGAAGCACTGGCGCTTGGCACGAAGTTCGTTGCGGGAATGGAATTTGCGGGCTCGTTGCGCTTTTGCGCCGGTGACTATGAGAATATCGGCTTCGACCGCGAATTTGACGCAGCAATCTTCTACGATTCGCTACATCACGCCGAAGATGAAAAGGCGGCACTTGCGTGTGCTTATCGCGCGCTGAAGCCAGGCGGTCTGTTGATTACGCATGAACCGGGCGAAGGACATTCACTGCAAGCAGCTTCGATCGACGCAATGGCCACATATTCGGTGACCGAGAAAGATATGCCTCCGCACCACATCATCGCACTGGGATCGGAAATCGGGTTTATCCGTCCACGAATTTACCCGCTGCCCCACAATTTATTCGCAGTACTATACAATCCAAAACACATCAAAAACGTGTATCGGTTCAAAGCTAAAGGCTTTGTAAGAAACGCTATCCAATCCTTGAAGATGATCCGCAATATCGGTCTACGATCACTTTACATACCATCCGACAGGTCGGGAAATATTGTCGTGATGGAAAAATAGCTGTCTCAAAGCATCCTTCAAGGCCAAAGCCGCGAGTACGCGCAACGACAAACCATTCCCCACCTCGCACGATTAGGTTTTGCCACCGCTCTGCCGCTCGCCCGCCGGAGGCTCTTACCTGAACGCCGAAATCTTCCCGCTGTCATCCAGCACATATAGCATCTTCCCCGCCACCACCGGCGCCAGCGTCACCGGCGCGCCGATCCTTGCCACGGTCTCGAACGTTCCATCCGCGCTGTTCGCCGCCACGAGATTCCCGCGCGAATTGGCCAGCCACAGCTTGCCGCCCGCCAGCACCGGGCCGGTCCAGTAGACCGCCGCGCCCTTTTTCTTCTTCATGTTGGTGAAAGTGCCGAGTTCGGTCAGCCAGCGCACCTTGCCGGTCGACTTGGCGATGCACAGCAGCTTGCCTTCGTCGGTCAGCGTGAAGATCCAGTCGCCCGCCACTGCCGGGGTGGAGATGCCGGCCAGGCTCAGTTCCCAGATGCGCTGGCCGCTGACCAGTTCGTACGCGGCCATGCGCCCGCCCTGACCCAGCGCATAGACGCGGCCGTTCTCGATGATCGGATCGGCGTCGACGTCGGTGAGCGAGGACACGCTGGTGGCGATGCTGGTGCGGGCGAGCGCGTCGGTCCACAACTGGCGGCCGTTTTCATAGCGGTAGGCGGTCAATTCGCCGGTCGAGTAGCCGGCGATCACGGTGCCTTGGCCGGCCGATGGCGCGGCCACGCCGAACACGCCGGTCTGCCCGGTGGCGCCCGAGACGTTCCATTCGCCGGCCCCGTCTTCGGCATTGACCGCAACGAGCTGGTTGTCCTGCGTCATCGCATAGACCGAGCCGAACGCCACGGTGGGCGATCCACGCAGCGGGCCGGCGGGCTTGACGCTCCACTTCTTGGTGCCGTCCTTGGCGTCGAGCGCGGAAATTTCGCCAAGGCCCGTGGTGACGTAGACCTTGCCGTCATCGAAGCTGACCCCGCCGCCGAACAGCGACGCGCCGTATTGCTTGGCCTGGAACGAGACCGTCCAGTTCTGGCGCCCGGTGCCGGCATCGAAAGCGTGGACCACGCCGTTGGTGTCGAACACGAACAACTGCCCGCCGCCAACCACTGGCGCTGCCGCCAGCCGCGTACGGCCGGTCGAACCCGCGATCTTGGCCGTCCACGCCCGGCTCGGCGAATCGCCCAGCGCCAGGTTGCCGTAAGCCTTGGCGGGGCTGCCGCCGGGCTGTGCCCAATCGGCGTTGTCGGTCACCGGCGGAACCACCACAGCCACCGACGCCAGATCGGCCGAAACCTTGGTGCCCGATTCGATGCGCGAGAGCACCGGAATGCGGTTGCCGAGCGAGGGCGTGGTCTTGACCTTGCCCTTGCCGCCCACGACGCCGCAACCCGAAAGCCCCCCCATAAGCCCCACTGCCAGCACGGCGAACGCGCCCAGCGCGCCCGCGCGGAACGCGCTTCGACTTCGCGCGCGGAAGGCTGGAGAAAGGGTCATGGGCAGGCTCCTGGTCGAATTTGTGTGCGAGCGCGCGGTCATTGCGCGGGTGCTGGTTGTGCGGGCTGGGCTGGCGGCGGCGGTGGGCCTTCGCCTTGCGGGGTCGCCTCGGCCGCAGCTTTTCGGGCGTCTTCGACCGTATCGACGCCGAGCAGCCCGGCGAGTTGACGCACGCGGCTGCGCAACGAATCGGGCGCGTCCTTTTCCTTGGCAATCGCGGCGAACAGCGGCCCGGCCAGATCGTTGTGGCCCTGCTTCATGTACGCGATACCCACCAGCTCACCCGCGCTGGGGAAGAAGGCGTTGCCCGGAACCGCCAGCGGCTTGAGCTTGGCGATCACCTCGTCGGGCTTCAGCGCATCGAACCGCAGCGCCACGAAGCGCACGTTGGCCAGATCGCGATAGGCCTGTGGCGCGCTCGTGTCGGCGGCCACCGCGGCGAAGGTGTTGGCGGCGGCATCGGCCTTGCCCTGTTGCGCCAGGATCCCGGCGTTCAGCAATTGCGTGGCCGCCTTGTAGCCCGGGCCGCCTTCGGCAACGAGGCTGTTCGCCTTGGCCTTGCCGCCATCGAGCTGCCCGGCTTCGACTTGATCGAGCGCGGTGGTGAACTGTTCGGCGTGCGCGTCGGTGACCGAGGCCTTGTGGCTATCGTACCACAAGTAACCGGCCAGCACCGCCAGGCCCGCCACCACCGCCGCGCCGATCGGCTTGGCGTAGTTCTGCGCGGCTTCGGCCAATCGGTCCTGCCGCACGGCATCGTCGACCTCGCGCAGGAACACGTCCTGTTGCATGTCGTTGGTCTGCGCCAACCGGGTGGCGCGGTCCTGGGGGTTGGTCGGTCGAAGAGCCAAGGCGCAAACTTTCAAGGGTCGGTGGCAGCAAAACGTTGCCGAGTTGGCCGGGTGTTTAGCGAAAGGTCACGCCAATTCAATCGCCATTGCCCGGCGCAAGCCGATTCCGGGGGATTTGCGGGGGATTTCGGTCATGGTATTGCGATGAAGCGCAGCGACTGAACCGCCGATTAAGGCGCGTTCAGGGAAAGGACGCTCGGTTCAGCACGCCGGCGTAAAGCTCGGCATAGCGCGCCACCATCGGGCCAGCGTCGTATTCGGCGCGGGCCCTGGCGCGGTTGGCTTCGCCGATCGTGGCGCGCAATGTGGCCGAATCGCCCAGTTCCTGCATCGCGGCGCCCAGCGCTTCGGCATCGCCCGGCGCCACGATGTAAGGCAGGTTTTCGGGCGCCACCATCAGCGCCACGTCGCCCACCGCCGGGCTGGCGACGGGCAGCCCGGCGGCCATCGCCTCGACCACCGAGAGCGGGAATTGCTCGCTGTCGGACGAGAGCGCGAAAATGTCGAACAGCCCGATCGTACCCGCCGGATCGGCCACGAAGCCGGGCAGGTGCACGCGATGGCCGATCTCGAGATCGATGGCCTTCTGCATGATCGCCTGCCGTTCGGGCCCCTCGCCCAGGATCACGAGCTGGAACCGGTCATCGAGCACGCTGAACGCCTCGACCATGCGCGGCAAGGCCTTGACCGCGCGCAGCCCCGCCACAGAGCCGATCCAGATCTCGTCGGCACGCTTGACCACGCGCGGGATCGCCTTTGGATTCAGAGGTTTTTGGCCGGGCTGTGCGGTAAAAGCGGCGGTGTCGATGCCATTGGCGATCCGCACCACTTTGCCGCGCGGCTGGCGCCAGGCGGTCAACGCGATCGCCTCCAGCCGTTCGGACGGCACCACCAGCCGCGACGCGCGCGCCAAGGCCACCGTGCGATACCAGTTGCGGCGCCGGCTCAACTTGCCCGCTTCGTCGGCGTTGAAGCCATCTTCGTGGTGGACCAGCGGCGGCAGTTTCATCGATGGCGCGAACATCGCGTGCGCCATCGCCGCGTCCATCGCGCCCCAGTTGTAAGTCAGGACCAGATCGAAATCCTGCATCGCCCGCGCCAGCTTGCGCAGGCGATCGACCGAGAACTTGCCGGTCAGCGGCGGGAATCCGAACGGGAAGTTGACCGTGACCGCCGGGTCGATCGCCGCGCGCGCGCCGGTCGCCTCGGGTACGGCGGAAACGATCGAGTGGCGGATGGCCTTGCCCTTGCCGTCCCTGGCAAAGGCGTTCATCAGCGCGACCGCACGGCGTTCCTTGCCGCCGGCATCGAAGGTCGAATGCAGGTGGAGCACGCGCAGCGGCGCGCTCGACGCGGCGCCGCCCTCCGATCCGGGCTTAGTCGACACGCGCGAGCAGCGCCTCGATCGCGGCCACGCTGACCGGTTCGTCCAGCGTGGGCGCATGGCCGACCCGCGGCACGGTCACCAATGTCGCGCCCGGCGCTTCATCGATCATCCGCGCGGCATTGTGCGCGGCCAGGATGTCCGACCGTTCGCCACGCAGCAGCAACAACGGCGCCTTTCCAAGCGCATGCCACGCCGGCCACAGATCGGGCGCGGGTGCATTTGCCGGTGCGGCTTCGATCGGATCGGCGATGTTCATGTCGTAATCGAACGCAACGCGTCCGCCGCTGCCCAGCGCCATCGTGCGCTTGGCCATGCGCAGCCAATCGCCCAGGTCGAAATCGGGGTAAGTCTCGGCCTGGCTTTCCTGCAGCGCCCATGCGCCGTGCATCCAGGTTTCGAAGGCGCGGCCTTGCCCGACATAGTCGCGGATGCGCGCGAGCCCCGCCGGTTCGATCTCGGGCCCGATATCGTTGATCACCGCGCCGGCGATTCGTGACGGATCGGCCCAGGCCATCAGCATCGTCACCAGACCACCCAGCGAGGTGCCGATCGAAACGAACCGCGCGATCTGTTCCTGCGCCAGCAGCGCCTCGATATCGGTGACGTAGTGCGTGGGAACGTAGGTCATCGGATCGCGCGCATAATCGCTGTCGCCGCGCCCGCGCAGATCGACGCACAGCACGCGGCGGTGTTGCGCCAGCTTCGGCGCCAGATCCTCGAAATCGCGGGCATTGCGAGTCAGGCCCGGAATGCAAATGACCGGCGCACGCGCGGCTGCGCCAGAATCATCGGCCGAATCGACGCACCGATAGTCGCGAAAATGCAGCTTCAGCCCGTCGCCGCTGGTCCAGCTGCGATCTTCGAAAATGCTCATATGCGTTGAACCGGTCCCCGAATGCTGCGCGCCTGCCTGACAATCGGCACCATAGGCCGAATTTGGCTCGTTGTCTTGCGCTGGTCGATCCGCCCCCCCACTATCGCGCGATGACGCTTGACCCGCAAGATACGACCTACCGGCCCGATCCCGCGATCACGCCGCTTTCGCCCTGGCTTAGTGATCCGGTGAATGCTGCGCCTTTCCCCGAGACGGTGTTGCGCTTCCGCAACGATCGTGCGGCGGCCGACGTCGGACTTGCGGGTTTGAGCGATACCGAATGGCTCGCGTGTTTCGGGCGCTTCCAGCCGCTTGCCGGCAACCTGCCGCAGCCGCTGGCGCTGCGCTATCACGGCCACCAGTTCCGCCACTACAACCAGGATCTCGGCGACGGACGCGGGTTCCTTTACGCGCAATTGCGCGATGGCGCGGGACGGCTGCTCGATTTCGGCACCAAGGGTTCGGGCCAGACCCCGTGGAGCCGGGCGGGTGACGGGCGGCTGACGCTGAAGGGCGCGGTGCGCGAAATTCTCGCCACCGAAATGCTCGGCGCGCAAGGCGTGAACACCAGCCGCACGTTCTCGGCAATCGAAACCGGCGAGGACCTGATGCGTGGCGACGAACCCAGCCCCACGCGCTCGGCAGTGATGGTGCGGCTATCGCACGGACATATCCGCATAGGCACCTTCCAGCGGCTCGCCGCCTTGGGGCTGACCGACGAGATGGCGCAACTGGTCGATTATGTGCTGACGCAGTTTCCGGGGCCGGACGCTCCTGCCGATGCGCCGGAGGGCGATGTGCCGGCGGTGCGGCTGCTGCATCAGGTGGTCGCGCGGATGGCCGATCTGGCCGCCAGCTACATGATAGCGGGGTTCGTCCACGGCGTGCTCAATTCGGACAACATGAACGTGTCGGGCGAGAGCTTCGATTACGGTCCGTGGCGCTGGCTGCCCAAGTGGGACCCGGGCTTCACCGCCGCCTATTTCGACCACCAGGGGCTTTACGCGTTCGGCCGCCAGCCCGAGGCGATCCACTGGAATTGCGGGCAGCTTGCAGTGTCATTGCGCGTGCTGTGCGAAGCGCCGCCGTTGATCGCCGCGCTCGAGCGGTTTCCCGAGCTGTATCGCGCGGCGATGGCGCGGCGGTGGTGCTGGCGATTGGGCGTGGTGCCGCAAGGGCTAGAGGTCGATACTGCGCTGATCGGCGCTTGCGAACGCGCGATGCTGGCGAGTGGGGAGAGCCCGGACAGCTTTTTCTTCGCGCACCGGGGGCTGCGCCAGCCGATCGCGGAAGCCCCGGACCACCATCCCATGGCCGGCGCTCTCGATCACGCCTATTGGGCCGATCCCGCCCCGCAATCGCTCCACATCGACGAAGTCGAGGCGCTATGGGCACCAATCGCGGCGGATGACGACTGGGCACCACTCATGGCCAAAGTCGCCGTGCTGCGCCGGATGGGCGAGGCGCTGGGGGATGCCCCGGAGCCGGCCGGCCACACAGGCGGCTAGCAGGCGTGATCCCCCTGTCCGTTCGTGTCGAGCGAAGTCGAGACACGCGAGCGCCAGGCCAGCGTGTCTCG
>NZ_JANXWG010000127.1 GCF_025351285.1 Novosphingobium sp. | reverse complement strand
TGGCGCTGCGTCGGCGTGTCTCGACTTCGCTCGACACGAACGGAAGGTTGTTCGCACCGAAGGTCTTTAGGCCACTCCCGCAAACTTGTCCTTCTTGCGCTTGCCGAAGCGCATGTCGCCTTCCAGCCGCGCGCGCAATTGCGTGTAATAGGCCTCGAGGAACGCCGCCTCGTCGCCCGCCCCTGCGTCCCAGCCGATCTTGCGCGCGATCGATGCCGCCACTGCACGCATCGCCTCGTCCTGCCGGTCGTGCAGCACGCCCTCGAGCACTTTCAATTCGTATTCCCCGTAAACCGCCAGTTCCGCCGCGCCGAAGCGGTACGTTGCGCCGGTCTCGGTGCTGCTGCCTTTCGCCGCGGCGCGGGTGGAGATCGCTTGTTTCAGCTTGTTGCGCGGTGCTTCGACCACCCACGTGCCCGCGATCACGTCGCCGCAGCGCAGCCGATCCTTGTTAAAGAACGGGAACAGCACGAACACCGCGAACCACGCCAGGCTGGCCCAGCCGGCCAGATCGGTATCGCCGCCCTCGCTCCATGCGCGCATCACGAACACGAACGGCAGGAACAATTCGATATCGCGGATCAGGTTGCGCGCGATCACCGCCTCGGTGGTCAGCCTGCCGCCCGAACCATTGGAAGCCCGCGCCGCCACGCGCACGCCCGCCAACCGCTTGCCGGGGGTGGCGCCGCGCGGGCCCAGTTCGAAGAACAGGAAATAGGCGTGGCGGAACAGGAACATGGTGATGAACCAGAACACCGCCAGCACTTCGAAGGTCAGCCCTGGGCCGTTGCTGCCCTTCCGCCCGATGCGGGTAAGGTCAACGCTGACCGCGTGCGCCAGCCACACCAGCAGCACGGTCGTGCCCGCCATCAGCAACACGATCAGCACCAGATCCATCGCCAGCGCCCCTGCGCGCGCCGCCCGGCTGGCAAGCAGGAACGGCAGCCGCAAGCCTTCCGCCGTGATCACCGTGCGGCGGCGGTCGTGCGTGTCGATCGCGCGATCGGACGCGAACGCCTTCAGCGCCTGGCGACGACGAGGGGCCTTCATGGCGCAGCGACCGATCCCGGCCGCCGCCGCCATGCGAACAGGTAGCCTGTCCAGAACACCAGCATGAACAGCCCGATCGCCAGCCGGCCCAGGCTGGTATCGACCAGTTGCCGTGCGAAGGCCTCGAGCAGCGCGGCCACGATCAGCATCATCACCACGCCCACCATCACCGTGGCCGCGCGGCGCCCGGCGGCGGCCGCGGCATCGAGCACCGTCAGCGATCCGGGGAACACCATCGCACGGCCCACGTGCAGGCCGGCTGCGCCCGCCAGCAGGATCGCGTAAAGCTCGGTCGTGCCGTGGACAGCCAGCCAGCAGGCAAAATCGAACAGCAGGCCTTGTCCCGCATAAAGCCACAGCATCGCGCCCATGATCGCGGTGTTCTGGAGCAGCAGCATCAAGGTCGGCAGCCCGAACGCGAAGCCCAGCGCAAAGGCCAGGATCGAGACGGTGCTGTTGTTGCTGAACAGATAGCTCGCCATCACGGTCAGCCCGTTCTGGTCCGAATGGCCGAACAGCGTGCGTTGCAGCACCGCGCGGCTGGCGCCGGGCACGCGTTCATCGGTGAACTGGCCGGGCACGAGCGCGTAATACCACTGCACGTCGCTGCGCACGAGCAGCCAGCCGACCACCACGCCCGCCACCATCGTGGCGAGCGCAACGAAGATGTCGACGCGGATCGCGCGCACCGCCTCGCCCCAGCCGCCGCCGAGGAAACGCGCCAGCCACGAGCCCAGCGAGGCGCGCGGGCCATAGACGATGAACCACGCGCGCTGCGCCAGTGCTTCCAGATAAGCGATGGTGGCGGCATCGAGCGTGGTCTCGCGCGCCACCGCGAGGCTGGAGGCGAGCGTGCGGTAAAGCGCGGGCAGCGCCAGCAGATCCTCGTCCGAAACGCGGCGCAAACGGCCTTTCTCGATCGCGGTGACGATCGCCTCCAGCCGCCGCCATTCGCCTTCGCGCGCGATGCGGAAACGGTCTGAACGCAAGGTGGCGTCTTCGACCGCGAGCACTTGCGCGTCCTCGCGCCGGCGGCCGAACGGAAGGCGATCCAGAAGCGAACTCATCCGATGCTCCCCGCGCGCTTGACCGAAAGGTAGCTGTCGAGCAGCCGCGTATCGATCGCTTCGTGCGGTGCCTCGATCACCGAAACCCCCAGCCGGCGCAGCTTTTCAAGCACCAGCGCGCGCTGCCTGGCCAGCGTGGTGGCGGTGACCGCACGCGCCACGGCGGCCAGATCGGTGGCAGGAGCATCGGCGAGTCCGGCCAGTTCGGTATCGGCCATCGTCACGAACAGCACGCGGTGGCGCGCAATCAGCCGGCCCAGCGCCTCGACCATCAGTTCGGCGCTGGTAGGATCGGTGAATTCGGAGAACACCACCACCAGCGCGCGCCGCTGCAACCGCGCAGCCATGGTGGCCAGGCCGAGCGTGAAATTGGGCTCCTCGGCCCGGTAATCGAGTTCGGCGGCGGCGCGTTGTAGGCGGTGGAAATTGCGCGTGCCCGAAACGAACGGCGTCGCCACCAGCGGGTGCGCGGCAAAGCCGAACAGCATCACCCGGTCACCCTCGCGCAGTGCGACGTAGGCCGTGGTCAGCGCGGCGGTGACGGCGCGGTCGATCCGCGCGATGCCGTCGATCGGTTCGCACATCGCCTGGCCACAATCGAACGCGAACACCACCGGGTTGTTGCGCTCGCTTTCGTATTCGCGCGCATAGAGCTTGGCGTGGCGGGCCGAGCTTTTCCAGTCGATGCGGCGGCGGTCCATGCCCGGTTCGTAATCGGCGAGCGCCTCGAAATCGGCGCCTTCGCCACGGATGCGGCGCGCGATGAGGCCGGTCTGGGCGTCGCGCAGGAAGGTCTGGAAGGCGGGGCTGCGGATCGGTGCAATGTTGGGGCGGATCGCGATCGGGTGGGCCAGATCGCGCGATACCTGCCGCATGGCCAGGCCGAGCGGGCCGGGCCAGCGCAACCACACTCTGGCGATTGCGCCGGTGCCGCGCCGGGCAGGGGTAATCTCGGTGTGGCCGCTCCACGCGCCGTGTTCGGGGGTCAGCGCGAATTCGCATCGACCAGTGGGGTCGAGCCGGGCATCGAGCGCCAGCGCGGCATGGGGCGGGGTAGGGGGCTTGGCGGCAAAATCGGCGAGCAGGGTTACGGTAAAGGGGGCGCCGACTTCGGCATCGACGGGGGCGATCAGGCGCAAGTCGGTGCAGGCGGGGGCGAGGAATGCGTCGGCGAGGACGAGCAGCAGCAGCGCAAGTCCGAGCGCGGGCGCGATGATCCAGGCGGCGGGCTGGAGCGCGCCGATCAGCAGTGCGACGGGGGCGGCCAGCGCCAGCACCAGCGCGGCGCGCGGGCTGGGGTAGAAGCGCAACGGGCCGGGGGTCATTGCTGGTTGCTCGGTGCGCGCAATGCCCACCCCGCTGCGACTAGGACTTGCCAAGCGGCAAGCCCAAGTCTCGCTTCCCTCCCGCAAGCGGGCGGGGAAAGCGTGGTCCCCCGCCCGCTTGCGGGGAGCCGCAGGCGTTCCGCAGGAACAGCGGTTACGGGTGGGCCCTTTCTTGTCCCTTCCATCACCGCGGCGCTTCCGTCCGCGTCACCAGATCGCCCACAATCGCCTCGATCGGCTTGCCCTCGATCTCGGCCGCCGGGCTGAGCAACAACCGATGGCGCAACACCGCGCCCGCCAGTGCCTTTACGTCGTCGGGGATCACATAATCACGCCCATCCAGCGCGGCACGGGCGCGCGATGCGCTCGCCAGCAACACGCCGGCGCGGGGGGAGGCGCCGGCAAATAAATCGGCAGTGTCGCGCGTCGCGCGCATCAGCCGGACGATGTAGTCGGTCACGCTCTGCGCCATTATTACGCTTGCAACGGCACTGCAAGCCGCGCGGATCAACGCTGCATCAGCCACCGCGGTCACGCCCAGCGCCACCGGATCGGGCGCGCCCTGGCCGGCACCGTATTGCGTGACGATCCGCGCTTCCTCCTCGGCGCTGGGGTAATCGACCAGCAGCTTGAACAGGAACCGGTCGAGCTGCGCTTCGGGTAGCGGATAGACGCCCTGGCTTTCGATCGGGTTCTGCGTCGCCACCACCATGAACCGATCGGGCAAGGGATGGATCGCGCCATCGAGCGTGACGCGGCGTTCCTGCATTGCCTCCAGCAGCGCGGCCTGGGTCTTGGGCGGGGTGCGGTTGATTTCGTCGGCCAGCAGGATCTCGCGGAAGATCGGCCCTCGGGTCAGCGTGAACTGGCTGGTCTGGAAGTTGAACAGGTTCGAGCCGAGGATATCGCCCGGCATCAGATCGGGCGTGAACTGGATGCGCCCGAAATCGAGGCCCAGCGCGCGCGCGAAGCTTTGCGCCAGGAACGTCTTGGCGGTGCCCGGCGGACCTTCGAGCAGCACGTGCCCGCGCGACAGCAGCGCGATCAGCAGGTGATCGACCACTTCGTGCTGGCCGACGATGGCCTTGCCGATTTCGCCCCGGATCGCGGTGGCGAGCGTGGTCACGTCCGCAAGCTGCATGGTGGTGGTATCAGTCACGGCTTTTTCAGTCACGTCAGGGCCTTTTCGATGGTCTGGAGCGCCGCAGCATGGCGGGCAAGGTCGTGGGGGCCGCGCGCGGAGCGCAGTGCCCCGGCGGTCTGGCTGAAGAGGGGCAGGGCGGGTGCGCGCCGGGCCTGCGCGGCATCGATTGCAGCTTCGGTCGCCGCTGCATCGAGCCCGCGCGGCAGCCGCAATGCCAGCGCAATCCGTTCGCGCATCATCGTTGCATAAGGCGCCGCCACCAGCCGCAGCCGGCCGGCGCGGCGGATGAGGCCCGCGCTGTTGTCGACCAGCGCGGTCTTGCCCAGCGCAATTGAACGTGCGCGCAAGCGCGGCGGGCCGAAGCGCACGAACGCGCGCCACCCGGTCGCCAGCGCGGCCAGCAGCAGGCACAAAGTGGCGGCCAGGTACGGCGGCCGGAACGCCAGATCGACCAGGCTGCGCGTGTGGCCGTACCCGTTGAGCGTCTGGTCGAACAGCACGGGCACGCGCCGCCCCTGTCCATTTGGCCCGCCTCCTGTCGCCACGACCAGCGCGCGCGCCATCAGCGCGGTGCGCTGGTCGGCCAGGCCCCAGTTGTTGAGCAGGTCGGGTTCGAACACGAACACCAGCGGGAACAGCGCTTCATCAGCGCCGCCGATGCCGTGCGGCAGCCCGCCGAAATCGTACAGCGCATCATACTGGCCCGCATCGCCGATAAGCGCGGCGAGCAGCCTTCCATCCCCGCTCGTGACCAACGGAACCAGCCCTCGGCCGCTGCCCGATTCGACCGCTTCGGCTTGCGGCAGTGCTCCGCTGAACGCGCCGGCGTGCCAGTTGCGCGCGGCGGTGCTGGCAGGCTTGCCCAGCGCCACGCCGATTTCGTCGTGGAAGTCCTTCCACTGCGGTGCAGCCGTCCCGCCCAGGATCACCCAGCCGCGCTTTGCCGTCAGGCTTTGTGATTTCATCGCCAGCCACTTGGGGGCGATCACCATCGTCGGCCCGATCTTGCGCCGCGCCTCGACGATTTTTTCCAGCTTGGCGCCATCGGCATCGGCAGGCGGGGTCAGCACCAGCAGCCCGGGCTGCGCCAGTCCCGCAGGATCGCGCACTTTTCCCACGTCGAAGCCATCGGCATCGAGCAGCGCCACCAGCCCGGCAAAGCCGTTGAGCCCCTTGCCGCCGGCATGGGCATTGCCGTCGTTGGCGCTGCCGCCGGTGGCCGCGGACATGCCGTAAAGCGCCACCACGAACGCCAACGCGCCGAACAGCACCAGCGCCAGCACGCCGCGCGTGGTGAAGGCCGCGGGGTTTGCAGCAGGGTCGCTCACCGCGATTCGGTCGCTTTGTCGGCCAGCGCGAATTCGGCATAAGCCGCCCGCGCGCGCTCCCAGTCTTCGCGCACCAGCCCGGTCAGCGCGAACAGGCTGCGTTCGACCTCGCGCGCGATCACCGTGAACGCAGCCCGCGCGCGCCACGGCAGCCGGGGATTGGCGCCGATTTCGCGCGATGTGCTCGATGGCGCGAGCCAGTCGGGGCGCGAGGCGGCGATCTCGCCCACGCTGCGGTGAAGCAGCAGCCGCGCCGCCTCGTCGTACCGGCCCGCCGCCGCCAGCGCATCGGCGTCCTCCAGCAGCGCCAGCGCGGCATTGGTATCGGGTGTCCACTCTGGAACCGGCTTCGGCGCCGTGCGTCGCGCCAGCCAGCGCGGCCACAGCAGCACCCACGCCGCCCATAGCAGCCCGGCGCCCGCCAGCACGATCAGCGCAATTTCGATCGTGCGCGCATTCAGCCCCAGGATTTGGCTCAGGAACCGCGCAATCGGCGCGACCAGCCAGCCCAGCGCCCAGTCGATCGCGTTGCCGATGCCGGCGAAAATATTGCCGAGGAACCGCCCCAATGCCACCAGCCATTCGGGCGGCGGCTTCTGCGGGGGATCGACGATCGGCACGAATTGCAGGTCCGAAGCGGAACGCATCGTTCGCCACGCCGATGCTCCTGGAGCTTCGGTGGCTTGTGTCGCTGCAATGGCCCCGATGGTGGCGGTCACGCAATCCTGCTCGCACGGCGGCGCATTGCTGGCAAGCGCCTGCCCTTTCGGACGTGGCGCTAGTGCGGGCGGGTTGTGGTCAGGTTAACGCCGGGAAGGCCACCGCACCAAATAAGGAAGTGCCCACCCCCAGTCGCTCCCGCAAGCGGGCGGGGGACCAGGCTAACCCCGCACCCGCTCCAGCGGATACGTCCCCAGCACCCTCAGTTCCTTGCAGTGGAACGCCAGCTCCTCAAGGCTGCGGTCTACCGCCGGATCGCCCGGCGCACCCACGATATCGGCGAAGAACGCGGTGGCCGAAAAGCTGGCCCCGCGCTGGTAGCTTTCCAGCTTGGTCATGTTGACGCCGTTGGTGGCGAACCCGCCCAGCGCCTTGTACAGCGCCGCGGGAATGTTCTTCACTTCGAACACGAACGTAGTCAGCGCCGGGCCGGTCACGCAGCCCGCAGGCAAAGGTTCGCGCGCCAGCACCACGAAGCGCGTGGTGTTGTCGTGCGCGTCTTCGACATTGTCCTCGATCGCTTCCAGCCCGTACAGTTCAGCCGCGATCCTGGGTGCAATCGCGGCCAGCGAGGGATCGCCCAAGTCTGCCACATAGGCCGCTGCGCCTGCGGTATCGGCGTAGGACAGCGGCACGATCCCGCGTGTCCGCAGATAGATGCGCGATTGGCCGAGCGCCTGCGGGTGGCTGTAAGCGGCAGTGATGGCGGGCCTTTCCCCCACGCAACGCGGCGCCATCAGCGAGTGATGGATGCTCAGGAAGTGCTCGCCCACGATGTGCAGCCCGCTTTCGGGCAGCAGGAAATGGATGTCGGCCACGCGGCCATGCTGCGAATTTTCGATCGGAATGATCGCGCGGCCGGCGCGCCCTTCGGTAACGGCATCGAGCGCGTCCTCGAACGAGAAGCACGGCAGCGGCAGGCAGGTATGCGCGACTTCCATCGCTGCGCGGTGCGAATTGGCGCCGGGCGCGCCCTGGAACGAAACCGCGCGAGCGGGATCGGCCGTAGCGGCTTCGGCCATGCGCTCGACCAGGCGAGCGGCGGATTCGGGATAGGATGACATGTCGCGTTGCCTGTTGTTCTGGGCCGGTGCCGCAACCGAAACTCGCTCAACCGCGAGTATCGGCAGAAAATGCGCTTAGGGTTGCTCCGGCGCAGGGGCAAGTCTTGGCACAGCGCTATGGGGCGATACTATAGGGCGATCCGCATTCGGCTGATTTTGGCCCTTCACCCTCTTGCACCATCGCGGAGCCGACACTAGAGCAACGGCCAAGCAGCTTGCGTGCGATTGTACGCGGGCAAACGCGCGCGGGGACCCGGTCTCAAGCCGGTTTGCGCGACACCACGGCCAAGGGGCATCAAATGGACGACCGGTTCAACACTATTGCCGGATGGACCTTGTTCGGCGGCATCGCCGCGCTGGGTCTGGCAAGCCTTTCCAGCCACTATTTCCTGGCCGACAAGCCCGAACGGCCGGAAAAGATGGGCTATGCCATCGCCGGCGTCGAAGTCGAAGGCGCCGCTGCGGTCAAGGAAGTGCCGCTCGAACAGCGCCTTGCCACCGGCGACGTCAAGAAGGGCGAAGCCACCTTCGCCAAGTGCACCGCCTGCCACAGCATCGCCAATGGCGGCGCCAACGGCATCGGCCCCAACTTGTGGGCCGTGGTCGGTGAAGGAATTGCGCAGGGTCGCGGCGGCTATGCCTTCTCGGATTCGCTGAAGGGCAAGGGCGGCAAGTGGCAATTCGCCGAGCTCGACAAGTGGCTCACCAATCCCAAGGCTTACGCCGAAGGCACCAAAATGTCCTTCGCCGGGCTGACCGATGGCCAGGATCGTGCCAACGTGATCCTGTACCTGAACGCGCAGGGCTCCAACCTGCCGCTGCCCAAGTTCGACGCCGCAGCGGCCGCCGCAGCCGCCGCAGCCGCTCCCGCCGCCGGTGCCGCACCGGGAGTCGTCGCAATCGCAGCCGGTGATGCCAAGAAGGGCGAAGGCGTGTTCGCCAAGTGCATGGCCTGCCACACGATCGCCAAGGGCGGCGCCAACGGCATCGGCCCCAACCTTTCGGGCGTGGTCGGCGAAGGCATTGCATCGGGCCGCGGCGGCTATGCGTTCTCGGACGCACTCAAGGGCAAGAGCGGCGGCAAGTGGGATGAAGCCACGCTCAACGAATGGCTCACCAGCCCGAGCAAGTTCGCCGCCGGCACCAAGATGACCTTCGCCGGGCTGACCGACGCGCAGCAGCGCGCGGATGTGATCGCCTACCTCAAGGCAAACTGACTCCGGGCGGGTTTCTTGCCGCACACGTTTGAAAAGGGGCGCAGCGATGCGCCCCTTTTTGATTCAAGCAGCAATTTCAGCGATCACCGTCCAGTTCGATCACCCCCACCACCCCCGCCACCCGCAGCAAGCGCCGCACTCGTCAGTCCGGCAAGCAGGATCGTGGCGGCGAAAATCGGGCCCATACGGCGATCGGTCATGAGCGGGCTCCTCGTTTTGCGGATTCCGTCTTCGGGCAACGCAGCGCCGCCCTGCGCCCATCCTAGCATCGGGTGGGGGTTTATTCCGTGTGGTTGGTGATATTTTTTTGGGGCAGGGGAAAGGAGCCTCTGGCGGGCAAGGGCCCCAAAGCATTTGCAACGCAAATGCGACAACAGCAAACGGCCCTTGCATCCCGGCATTTGTTCGATCGGTAACCTGCCACGATTTGAGTTGAGATCGGTATTCCAATGGACGTTTGGCTGCTACCTCAAGTCAAATGACGATCCCGGACTATCAAACTTTGATGTTGCCTGTGCTTGCGCTTGCCGCCGCAGGCGAAACGCGTGTTCCGCTTGCGGCAAGTCGCCTTGCTGATGAGCTTGGCCTGTCTGAGGAAGAACGCGAGGAGCGCCTGCCCAGTGGTTCGCAGCGCTTGCTGCACAACCGTATACACTGGGCCAAGTTCTACATGACCAAGGCTGGGCTCATCGAGAGCCCGAAACGCGGAACGTTTCTAGCCACTCCTGCCGGGAAGGCGTTGCTGGCCACAAGGCCCGAGCGGATCGATGTTGAAACCCTCAAGCAATATGACCAGTTTTCGACCTTCTATAAGTCGACAGGCAAAGAATGCGCCGTCGAAGAACCCATCGCTCCCGCCGAAGCCGTTATAGTCTCAGCGACGCCGGAAGAGCAGATCGACTCTGCCGGGTTGGTGCTTCATTCCGCGCTCAAGACGGAATTGCTAGATCGGATACTGGCTCAAACGCCTACCTTTTTTGAGCACGTGATCATCAATCTTCTTGTTGGCATGGGTTATGGCGGGACTCATGAAGATACCGCCCTTCGCCTCGGCAAGAGCGGTGACGGCGGGATCGACGGCGTAATCGACGAAGACAGGCTGGGCCTCGATCGCATTTACGTACAGGCCAAGCGGTACGCCTCACACGTTTCTGTCGGCCGCCCCGAAGTTCAGGGATTTGTGGGCAGTCTCGTCGGGCTCGGTGCAAGCAAGGGCGTGTTCGTCACCACATCAAGCTTCAGCAAGCAGGCAGTCGAGTATGCCAAGGCCCTGCAACAGCGGGTGATACTTATCGACGGATCACGTCTGACCGACCTGATGGTGGAATTCGGTGTCGGCGTTCGCCTCAGCCGTATTGTCAAAGTGATGCGGCTGGACGAGGACTTCTTTGCTGATGAAGACTGACGCGTCCACCGGATACCTTGACCCATCTTTGCTCCACGATTTTCCTACATCGCCCCGAACTGCTACGCCCGCCGGGCTCTTTCAAATCGTCGGTAATACCAACCTGCACTGATCATGACCCACGCGCCCATTTGCGGCGGCCGATGGTCATGATGTGCCAAGGCTGATCGATGAGCTTGTTCCAGGCTTCGCAGCAGTGGTCGATGATGTTGTCGTAGGATGTGAAGACGCGG